>WFPR01000195.1 GCA_015487455.1 Candidatus Bipolaricaulota bacterium | reverse complement strand
GTTCCCCTGACGAACTCGCTCTGGGTCTGGAGCGAGTGGCTCGCCCCCGCCGACCGCCAGCCCCTGGTGGACCGTAGCGTCGCCAGCAACATCGACGCGCTGTACATCAACGTCTACAGCAGCCTGCCCAACTCGAAGGGCCGCCTCATGGAGGAGGACGCCGACATCGCCGACATGGTGACGCGGGCCCACAACGCGGGCCTCGAGGTCTGGGCCACGTACGGCTACCTCGACTGGACCACGTTCGGGTGCGATCCCCTGGGCTTCCCGCTGCAGCGCATGCAGGAAGTCATCGACTACAACGCCGACAACCCGGCCGCCCCGCTCGACGGCGTGATCCTCGACATCATCACGGGCATCCCCTCGGAGGACTTCCAAGCGATGCTCGCGATGTACGAGTGCATCCGGGACTTGCTGCACGCGGCCGGGATCAAGCTGGGCGTGGCGATCCGCTTCGCGTGGGAGGCGGTGGTCGAGTACCCCGCCGGGTCGGGGAACAACAAGCCCGTCTACCAGCACGTGATCGACCTGGGGCTGGATCAAGTGGTGGTGCTCGCGTACAGGGACTTCGCGGGCGACCCCTGCCCGACGTCCACGCCGGGGATCGTCTGCTTGGCCCAGGATGAGGTCCAATACGCCAGCGCCCAAGGGCTGGACGGGCTCGTGCTGGTGGGCGTGGAGACGTTCGATTGCGCCCCCGGCTGCGGGCCGGAGTACGTCACGTTCGCCGAGGAGGGGCAATCGACGCTCAACGCGGAGCTCGACCTCGTCCGCCAGGCGTTTCACGATGAGGCGGGCTTCGGCGGCTTCTCCGTGCACTTTTACCGCAATGAGTACCTCAAGGGCACGGCCGACTGGCCCACGACGAACCCCGACTTCCCCGACGTGAAGTGAGGCTAGACTAGAGCTGCGCGAGCGCCGCGGGCAGCTCGCGCAGCTCTCGAATCACGGCGTCGGGCCGAACGTCCGAGGCGGGTGGGGGAGCGAGGAACTCGTCTTCAAGGCTCGCGCGCCGCACCCAGACGGCCTTGAGCCCGGCGTCCTGGGCGCCGCGCACGTCGCGCTCCAGGCTGTTCCCGACCATGACGGCCCGCTCGGGCGGGATGCCCAGCGCCCGGAGCGCTCGCTCGAAGATTGCGGCCTCGGGCTTCCCGACGCCCAGCTCGCCCGAGATCGCCACGGCCTCGAAGAAGGGGGCCAGGCCCGAGCGCTCGAGCTTGGCGCGCTGCAGCCCTGAAGGCCCGTTCGTCACGAGCCCCAGGCGATACCCCCGCCGCCGGAGCGCCTCCAGCGTTGGAATCGCGTCGGGGAAGGGTTGAAAGCGCTCGGCCCGTTCTTCATGGAAGCGCGCGGCCAGCTCGCGGGCCAGCGCCCCGTCGCCGACGCCCAACAAGTCCAGGGCGCGCCGCCAGACCTCCTCGCGGTGGCGCGAGCGCTCCAGCCAGGCGCGCAGCGCCTTCAGGGCGGGGACGGGCGACTCGAAGACGCCGGGGTCGTGGAGCCCCTCCCACGACGCGAGCCCGAGCGCGACGCAGCGCTCGTAGTGGGGGCTTTCACGCCAGAGGCGGGCGGCCGCCGCCCTCACGGCCCGGACCAGCCGCTCGGGCTGGAGGCCGTCGTAGCGCTCGCGGGCGAGCCGGGCCGTGGCCCGAAGGGCCTCGTCGAGGGGGGCGTCCTCGGGCATCAGCGTCTCGTCCAGATCGAAGAGGACGGCTTGGCCGCTCATGGAGGGTCATTCATCGGGGAGGCGATCGGTTTGCTTCGCCCACTCCTTTAAGGCTTGGGCCACTTCGTGTCTTAAGTGCACCAGAGCCGCGTACAGCTCGCCTTCCAGCTTGTCGCGCAGCTCCCCCTCGGGCAGGCCGCGAAGCCGGGCCATGAGGTGCAGAACGTGGGCACACTCTTCTTGAAGCTCCTCCAAGGCCAGCTCCAGCGCCTCGCTCGTCGGCCGAAGCACCGTTGAAGACTTCGCTTCAGTCGCTTTCGGCTTGCCCATGGCTTCCCCTTCTTCGCCCTTTCGCAAGTTTTCGCTCCAACTTCTCGATTTCGCGTCGAAAGACCTCAATGTCCTTTTCCCACTTCCGTATCCGGCGAGCGTTGGGGACGGGCTTCATCAGTTCAGCCTCGATTTTCTCTTGATGGAGTCGAATTTGCTCCTCAAGCCCTTCGATTTGTTTGCGAATCTTCTTCGTTCGGCTCACGTTGTCAGCGCCCCGCGCACCCGCCGGGCGATCCCCTCGGCGTCGAGGCCGTATTTGCGATACAGCTCCGCGGGCGTCCCCGACTCCGCGTAGACGTCCACCCCGATCTTGAGCACCTGTCGGGGCGCGCCCGCCTCCGAGAGGGCCTCCAGCACGGCGTCTCCCAGCCCGCCCCGCGGGCTGTGGTCCTCGATCGTCACAAAGAGATCCGTGTCTTGGGCGATTTGCCCCAGCGCCTCGGCGCTCAAGGGCCGGATCGTGGGGGCGTGCAGCACGCGGG
>WFPR01000194.1 GCA_015487455.1 Candidatus Bipolaricaulota bacterium | reverse complement strand
TTCCTCCACCGTCCTCGAAAACGACCAACCTTAAACGTTGAAAAACTTCAATGACGTGGGAGAGCCTTGCATTTAGAATCCGTTTGCATATAATGAATCCCGGTGAGTTGCAGTGGTGAGATGGCCTCACGGCACACGACTGACAAGATCAACCACAAGGGCAAAAAGCAGCTCAGCCTCTACTTCTCCAAGGAGGCCCAAGGGCAACGTCTCCTGGAGCGGCTGCAAGCCCTGGCCCGCAGACGGAGACGATCGCTCAACTTCTTGATCCTGGAGGCCCTCGCCCGCTATCTGAAATCGGAGGAAGCCAAAGAGCGGCGCACGCAGAAAAGAACTTGCAGACGCTAACGGATACCCCCCCCCCCGCTAGAGCTAAAAGGAGTGCAGAAAGGAGGGATTCCCATGCGGCGGGAGGGCGGCGGAGGCGAAGGCCGAGGCCGAGGCGGAAGCGGCAGCCCGGCGGTCGAGTGGCTCCAAACCCTTCGGGCGCAACGGGGTGAGGAGCTTGGCCTCCGAGAGGTGCGCTACCCGAAGGGGAGCACCCTCTACACCGAGAACGAGCCCGCGTATTGGACCTTCCTGATCGTCGAGGGCTTCGTGGACGTGGTGAAACGCACCCCAGGCGGGAAGCGCTTCATCCTCGATCGGATGGGGCCGGGGGAGCTGCTCGGGATGGAGGCCCTGGCGGCCCATCAAGAGCGGGTGCGCGCCTTCTGCGCCGAGGCCGTCACCGAGGTGCGCGCCCTGCTGCTGGACCTTCCGGCCTGGGAGGCGATCCTCAGGCATCAGGAAGCTCACCGCCCCGTCCTCCGGCTCTTCGGGGAGGCCCTGCTCCACCGGGAGCGGCGCCTCGGGACCCTCCTCGCGCCGGGCTCCCCCGAGCGAATCCAAGAGACGAGGGCATACTTGTGTCAAAAGTTCAACGGGTACGCGCCCCCGCTCACCCAGCGGGAGCTGGCCCAGTTGACGGGGTACACCCCCGAGACCGTCTGCAAGCGGAGCCTCAAAGGCCCCCTCACGAGCTTAACCTCGCCTTAGCGCTTGCCACGTCGTTTCCCCTCCCTCTCCCTTAAGCTCAAACGCCTCAAACGGTAAACGGTTGAAGCGCCCCCTCTGAGGGGCTATAGTCTCCCCCGAGATGCGCGTTCTGCTCAAGGACTTCACGGCCGTCACGTTGGGCGACCCGCCGGTGCGCGAGGGCGTTTCCATAGCCATCGAGGACGGGGTCATCACCCACATCGCCGACTCCCCAGATGAGCTGCCCCACCCCGAGCGCGAGTTCGACGCAGTAATTTCAGGCAAGGACAAGCTCGTGATGCCCGGGCTCATCAACGCCCATACTCATTTGTCGATGACCCTGCTCCGGGGCTACGCCGACGACCTCCCCCTGATGACGTGGCTCCGCGAGAAGATCTGGCCCTTGGAGGCGCGGCTGACCCCCGACGACATCTACTGGGGGGCGCTGCTGGGGCTGGCTGAGATGATCCGCTCCGGCACGACGTGCTTTGCCGACATGTACTTCGCCATGGACCGGGTCGCGGAGGCCGTGGAGGCGAGCGGCCTGCGGGCGCTGCTGTCGTACGGGATCATCGCCCCCGAGCCCGGTGAAAAGCTCGATAGGGAGCTGAAGATCGCCGAAGAGTTCGTCGAGCGCTTCCACAACGCCGCCGACGGGCGGGTGCGCGCGGCCGTCAGCCCGCACGCGCCTTACACCTGCCATCCCCGGGTTTGGGAGAGGGCCGTCGAGCTGGCCCAAGAAAACGGGCTGATCGTGCACACCCACCTCTCCGAGACGCGGACGGAAGTGGAAGAGGCCCGAGAACGCTGGGGGAAGACGCCCCCCGAGCATCTGGAGTCGTTAGGGGTGTTCGAGGTGCCCGTGCTGGCCGCCCACTGCGTCCACCTGACGGATCGGGACATCGAGATCTTGAAGCGCCACGACGTGCGGCCCGTCCACAACCCGACGAGCAACCTCAAGCTGGCCTCGGGGGTGGCGCCGGTCTGGAAGCTCGTGAGGGCAGGCCTCACCGTCGCGCTGGGGACGGACGGGGC
>WFPR01000193.1 GCA_015487455.1 Candidatus Bipolaricaulota bacterium | reverse complement strand
GCGCTCATGCTGCACTACGTGCAGGGGACGGTCGCGGAGCTGCACGACGACTTCCTCGTGCTCGACGTGGGGGGCGTCGGGCTACGGGTCCACGTCTCCCGCGCCACACGCGAGGCCCTCTTCCGCGCGCGGGAGGGCTCGGACGGCCAGCCCCAAGCCGCCCCCGGCGCCCGCGTCGTCCGGCTGTACACGCACCTGCACGCGCGCGAGGGGGAGCTGGCCCTCTACGGCTTCCACACCGCCGAGGAGCGCCAGCTCTTCGAGCTGCTGTTGGGCGTCTCGGGGGTGGGGCCGCGGGTGGCGATCGCCATCCTGTCGGCCACGACGCCCCAGCGGCTGCAGCAAGCCCTCGTGGGGGGGCGGGTTGAGGAGCTGGCGGCCATCAAGGGGATCGGGCGCAAGACCGCCGAGCGCCTCGTCTTAGAGCTGAAGGAGAAGGTCGCGCGGCTGCCGCTCGGGCCGGAGGCGGAGGGCGCTCTGCGCCCCCAAGACGAGATAGCCCTGCAGGCGCTGGTGCGCACCTTGGGGTTCCGCGAGGCGGAAGCCCGACGGGCGCTCGAGCGGGCCAAGGCGCGCTACGGCGAGCTGCCCACGGAGGAGCTGATCAAGCGGGCCTTGGAGTTCCTCTCGAAGCCTTAACGCGCGCAAAAGCGCGCAACCAAAAAGCAAAAAAGGGGAGCGCAGAGGGCAGGGGCGGGGTCAGCGGCCGAGCGTGGCGAAGCTGAGCACGGGCACGGCGCGGGACCGGACCTCCACGCCCTCGCGCTCCTCCGCGTGGCGCTCGGGCGCGCAGACCGGGCAGGGGACCGGCCCCAGCAGGTAAAGCTCCAAGTAGCCCTCGCCCTTGCAGTGGGCGCAGCGGTCCCCCTCAAGGCGCTCCGGCCGCCGCGCCCGCGCCCGCAGACGGCCGCGAACGCGGGCCCACCACGCCCCCAGCCCTGACTGCGACTTCCTCGCCGTCGCTGTCGCTGCCGCCGTCGCCGCGGCCATCGCCATCGATGACCACCCCCTTTGTGTTCGACGTTTGACCCGATCGGGATGATGAACAGACGTCAACGAGCTCGCTTGGAAGACACGAACGTCGAAGGGAGCCGAAATGTGTGGTACGAGAAAGGCCGAAAGGCGTTTCAAAGTATACCCACGAGGGCGCAATCGTGCAACCCTTGTGCCTTTGCCCCCCGGCTCCCGCCGTGCTACGATGGACGAGGGCGAGCTGATGGCCTTCTCGAACGTGATCGTCTTCGACGAGCGCTGCCTGGAGTACGGCCGGCCGGGCCACCCGGAGAGCCCCGAGCGGGTCCGTCGAGCTTTTGAGTTTCTGAAGGCCCAAGGCGTCTATCGCGTCGAGCGGCCCGAGCCCGCCCCCGAACGCGAGCTGCTCAAGGTCCACACCCCGAAGCACGTGGAGCGCCTCAGACGGCTCGATTTCTACGACCCGGACAGCCCCCGCTACGAGGGGGTCTACGAGTACGCCCGGCTCGCGGCGGGGGGAGCCCTTTTGGCCATGCGGCTTCGGGGCTTCTCGCTGATGCGGCCGCCGGGCCACCACGCCGGGCCCGAGCGCGTCGCGGGCTTCTGCTACCTCAACAACCTCGCGGTGGCGGTGCGCGCCTCGGGCCGCAGGACGCTGATCGTCGACATCGACGGCCACCACGGTGACGGCACCCAGACGATCTTCTTAGGCGACCCGCAGGTCGTCTTCATCTCGCTGCACAGCTCGCCCAACTACCCCGGCACGGGGCTGGCGCACGAGCGGAACTGCTTCAACTACCCGCTGCCCCTCGGCTGCGGCGAGGCCGTCTATCTTGAGACGCTGGAGCGGGCGCTCGATGCCGTTCGCGCCGAGCGCTTTGAGCAGCTGGCGATCTCCGCGGGCTTCGACACCTACGAGCGAGACCCGCTGGCCCCGCTGGGCCTTCGCACCGAGAGCTACTTCAAGATCGGGCAACTCCTATCCGGGCTGAAGCTCCCGACGTTCGCCGTGCTCGAGGGCGGCTACGTCCCCGAGGCGCTCGGGCCGAACGTCCACGCGTTCCTCCAGGGGCTTTCCGCCTAGCCCAGCGTCAGGGGCAGGGCGGGACCCGGTCCCGGCGCACCCAGATCGCCAGGTCGGGCTCGTCCACAGCTTGCTCCCAGCCCGCTTGGTCCGCCTCGCCGTCGGGTTGAGGCTGGGGCTTGACGTCGAGGGCGGGCGGGAGCTTCTCGAGGGCCAGCTCGCCTTGCAGCTCCGGGCGCCATCCGACGGCACGGGCGACCTCCCGAAGGTCTCGGGTGTAGGCGCGGGCCGCGAACCCGTGGTAGCCCGCGAGCAACCGCCAGCGGGCGATCTCCCGCAGCGTGTTGATGAGCTGCTCGCGGCAGATCGGCTCGTCCTGGATGAACACTTCGACAAAGGCGAGGCGGTAGCGCCCGCAAAGGTCCCCGCAGCTCGGGTCGTCGGGCTTAAGGAGGCCCTCCTCCAGCGCGTACCCCAGCACCTCGAGGCCGCGGCCCTCCACATACGCTGCGTTTATGCGGATCGTCAGCCGCTGGTCGGGCTCGGCCAGGGCGTCCCAGACCGCCGTGCCCAGATAGTGGGCGTACGCCCGCGGGGCCATGAAGTTCCTCCGCACAGCGTCGAACAAGTGCACCACGATGTACGTCACCCGCGGGCGGCCCCTCGCCCTCTCGACGATGTCCTCGAGCACCGCTTCGATCTCCTCGGCCGTGAGGCGCCGGGGCGCCTCCACGACGTACTGGTAGAACATCGACAAGCTCGACCCCTTGAGCTTTTTCTCCTTCTTGTGGAGACGATAGCGGACGACGAGATCACCCAGCTGGAGCGCCCCCTCAAGGGGCTCGTAGGCCCTCGCCTCGACGGTCAGCCGCGCTTGGGCCGTCCGCCCCCGGTCGTCCGTGACCGTCAGCGTGACGGTGTACTCGCCGGGCCTCTCGTAGACGTGCACCGGCTGCGGCCCCTCCCCCGTCTTGCCGTCCCCGAAGTCCCACAAATATTTCACGATCTGGGTGCCCGGCTCCGGGACCGAGCGCGTCCCGTCGAACTGCGCCGTCAGCGGGACCTCGCCGCTCAAGTGCTGAAACGCGACGTCCTCCCGGCCGTGGGCGGGGCGGACGGTCGCCACGGCCTTCGGGCCGACCTGCACCTCGATCGTGATCCCGTCCCGCGCTTCCGCGCCCCGGTCGTCCTCGACCCGGACCTCCACGCGGTACGTCCCGCTCTCGGCGTACTCGTGCGTCACCCGCGTCCCCTCGGCCGTCCCCCCGTCCCCGAAATCCCAGACGACGCGCTCGACGCGCCCGTCGGGGTCTTGAGCTTCAGCCTCGAACGCCACCCGGCCGCCCTGCAGCTCCCCCTCCCGGGGCGCGATGATGCGCACCGTCGGGGGCTCGTTGGGCGCCTCGCAGCCCGCAAGCCCGAGGTCAAGGGCGAGCGCGAGGGCGAGCACGAGCCCGCGCGCCACCAGCCCCACTCCCGTTCCCTTTCCCTTGACGTCCATGGCGTCCTCCCTCCCTGTCCGCCTGCACGCTGAGCGCGTTAAAGCGCGATCAGGGGCACGAGCATCTCTTCATCGCTGAGACCGCCGTGGCGGCCCTTCAGCTCGAAGGGGTCGTAGGGCCAGTAGAGCGCCTGCCGCCCCCTCGGGATCGCGATGAGGTCCCCCAGGCGCTCGGGGGTCTCGGGGTGCGTCCGCCCGTGGGGCGGCCCGAAGAGGCCCGCCTCCAAGGCGTCCCGCGAGCGCACCACCACCAGCTCGTCGCCGAAGCGCTCCTTGAGCCCCGCCTCCAGCTCCCGCAGCGCGTCGGGCTTGGCGTGAAGATAGCAAGCGCGGTACTCGCCCGTGGGGGCGAGGCGCAGGCGCCTCGTCAGGCCGGGGTGGCGCTTGAGCTGCAGAACCCGCTCCTTGGGCGGCGCGGGCAGCTGCCCGTGATCCGACGTGATCAACACGAGCGTCCCGTCGAGCGGGGCCACACCCCCGGGGAAGAGCCCCTGCTCCAGGGCGAAGGCGAGCGTCCTCAGCTCGAGGCGCCAGGTGTCCGTCTCGGGGCCGCGCTCGTGGGCCACGGCGTCGAGCGCGTCCCAATACGCGAAGACGAAGGCCCGCTCGCCGCGCCCCTCGAGCGTCGTTAGCAGGGCGCGCAGCTGGGTCATCAAGTCCGCCAAGCTGGCGTAGGGGAGGAGCCGGGCGGCCCGGGGGTTGAGCATCCGCGAGAGGCCGCTCCGCGCGTACGGCCGCGGGATCAACACGTAAGACGGGACGCCTGCCCGCTCGAGGCGCTCGTGGATCGTGGGCGCGCCCAACAGCGCCCGGGGCGTGAGCCCCATCCGGAACAGTCGATCGTCCTCGGGGTCGAAGGTGGGCTTGAGGCGCAGCAGGTTCGCGATCAGCCCCAGCTCCCTCAGGAACAGCCGGAAGCCCACGACCCCGTGCTCCCGGGGCGTGAGGCCCGTGTGGAGCGAGGCCAGGGCCACCACCGTCGTCGAGGGGAAGACGCTCGTCAGCGGCGAGAGGCGCCCCCGCGCGACGAGGCGCGCCCAGAACGAGTCCGGTTCGCGCTCCAGCGCGCGCAGCAGCTGTCGGTAGCCCAGCGCGTCGATCAGCAGCAGCACGACGCGCCGGACGGGCCTCTCGGGCAGGAGGCCCCGGGGCAGCGGCGGACCGGGCGGCTCGAGCCCCAGCCGGGCCAGGGCGGCGTTGATCAAGTTCACGATCGAGTACCCCTCGTAGTGCGGCACGACGAACTCGCCCGGCTCCACTTGCCCCTCGAAGGGGGCCAGGCGCTTGGCGCGGATTTCTGCCTCTATCCGTTCAGCCAGTTCGCTCATGGTCGCGTGGTGTCGCGTCGGGTCGTCGGAGGGCGTCAGGGCTTCTGGCGCGCCCAGCGCCAGATCTCCTTGAGGCTGGCGGCCTTGCCGTACATCAAGATCCCGACCTCGAAGATCTTCCCCGCCAGGCGGATCATGAGCAGCGTCGAGGCCGCCAGCACGGCCAGGCTCGCGACGACCTCCCAGGGGCTCACGGCCGCAAGCGACATCCGGAGCATCATCGCGCCGGGGATCGCGGGCGGCACGTAGCTCAGCACCCGGAACAGCGCGCTTTCGGGGTCGTTGAGCAGCACGTTGACGAACATCAGGGGCAGGAGCGCCGGGATCATCACGATGAGGCTCTGGAACTGCTGCCCGCTGAAGACGTCGGTCAGGGTCGCCCCCATCCCGGCGGAGAACGACGCGATGAACAGATACCCCAGCGCGAAGTAGAGCAAGAACACGGCGAGCTTCTCCCAGGGCGCGTACGCGAGGAGCAGCCCCAGGAGCGGCCAGCTGGGCACCCCGACGTACGGCCCGACGAGGAGCAGGGCGGCGGCGCCGACGGCCACCCAGACGGCCGCCTGCAGCAGGCCGAGCGCCCCGAAGGCGAGGATCTTGCCCGTGATCAGCTCGCGCGGGGTGACGGCCGCCAGCAGCCGCTCGACGGCCCGGCTCTGCTTCTCGCGCACGATGTTCTGGAGCACGAACGTCCCCGAGAAGAGCACCACGAGCAGGAAGATGAACGAGAAGATCGCGGCCAGCACCGCGGAGACCACCCCCTCGAGGTCGCCGCCCAGCGCGGCCTCCAGCTGCGGCCTAAGCTCCTCAGGGGAGAGGCCCGCGAGCGCCCCCCGCAGCTCCGGCGCGGCGAAGACGATCGAGAGGAACACGGAGCCCAGCATGATGAGCGGCATCAGCAGCGTAAACGCGATGAACTGCTTGCTCTGCAGCGTGCCCCGGACCTCCCAGCCCGCGATCGCCCCCACGCGCCTCAGGCTCATGCCGTCGCGCCCCCTTCCCCCGCCGTGGCCTCGGCGCCCTTGACGACCTCCACGAAGATGCGGTGGAGCGAGGGCTGGGTGATGGCGATCTCCTCCGGCTCAATCGCGCTGTTCCGGACGAGCGCGGCGAGGAACGCCTTGGGCGGGACTTCTCGGGGCAGCCGCAGCTCCGCCCACGTGCGCTCCAGGGCGAGAATTTGGGCGTTGAGCCCGTTGGTGGCCAGCCAGGCGCGCAGCGCCTCGGGCTCCACGGGCGCGTAGCGCAGCCGCGCCACGTGGAAGCCGTGCTCCCGCTTGATCTGGCTCAAAGGGCCGTAGAGCACCCGCCGCCCCCGGTGCATCACGACCACCCGGTCGCAGACGCTCTCCACCAAGTTCATCTGGTGGGAGGAGAGCAGCACGGTCATCCCCCGGCGGGCCAGCTCCCGAATCAGCTCCAGGAACAGATCTTGACTGGGCGGGTCGAGCCCGGAGAAGGGCTCGTCGAGCACGACGAGGTCGGGCTCGTGGAGCACGGCGGCGATGAACTGCACCTTCTGCTGCATCCCCTTGGACAGCTCGCGGATTCGGCGGTGGAAGCGATCGCCCAGGCCCAGCCTCTCGAGCCAGTAGGCGGCCCGCTCGCGGGCGCGCCGCGGCTCGAAGCCGTGCAGCGTGGCCAGGTACACCAGCGTCTCGCCCACCCGACGGTCCTCGTAGAGGCCGCGCTCCTCCGGGAGATACCCCACACGCTCGCGGGACGGCGCCTCCCGGGCTTCCCCCTCGAAGAAGAAGCGCACGCGCCCGGCGTCGGGCCGGAAGATCCCCAAGATCATGCGGATGAGGGTCGTCTTCCCGGCGCCGTTCGGCCCCAGCAGCCCGAAGACCTCCCCCCGGCGCACCTCGAAGGAGACGTCGCGGACGGCCTGCACCCCGTCGAACCGCTTGGTGACGCCCTCGACCCGCAACAGAGGGGCCTCAGCGACCATGGCGGGAACGCTTCAACAGGGCCTCGGGGGACGTCCCCAGCAGCTCGGCCAAGACCGCGAGGGGGGAGGGGAGGGGCTCCCGCCAGAGCCACTCCGCCCGGAGGCGAAAGCCGGGCACGACGCCGGACGCGTAAACCCCGTGGGAATCGGGCTCGATGAGGCGGTACCGCCCGCGCGCGTCGAGGCGGTTCAGCTCCAGCTCGCGGCGCTCCGGGTCGATCAGCCAGTACTCGGGGACCCCCGCGGCCTCGTACTCCGCCCGCTTGGCCCCCCGATCCCGCAGACGGCTCTCCTCCGAGACGATCTCGATCACGAGGTCCGCCGGGCCGTCCAGATACGTGTCTTTCAGGCGCTCGAGGTGCTCCTTGGCCACGAACAGCACGTCCGGCTCCCGCCCCCGGCGCAGCTCCTCCGGGAGCTTCATGAGGAAGGGGGCCGTAAACACCTCGCCGAGATCCCGCTCTCGAACGTAGAGCCCCAGCGTCGTCGCGAGGAACCCCACGAGGCGCTGATGCGTTGCGCTTGCGGGTGAAAGCACGACGACCTCCCCGTCCACCCACTCGGCCCAGGTGTCCTCATCGAGCCACTCGAGGAACTCCTCGAAGGAGAGCCGACGCCGAGGGGGCTTCCGCCCCGCTTCGCCCGCGGTCTTCGAGCGAAAGAGCTTGGAGGTCTCGGGCATGGGCATGGCCCCCCAGCGTACCCCGCCCGGGGAGGGGGAGTCAACCTGTC
>WFPR01000192.1 GCA_015487455.1 Candidatus Bipolaricaulota bacterium | reverse complement strand
GGCTGGGGCGGCTCGGGCTCGCGTCGGCGGCGCGGGGCCCGCTCCCGCTTGGGCGGGGCCTCCTCCGGCCCCTCCTCCAACGCCTTCTGCAGCTCCCGCAGCCGCCGGTCCACGAGGTGGTTGACGGTGCCCTTGGGGAACTGGCCGTCGGGGCCGCGCTCGCCCGCGGGCACGCCCGTCAGGATCTCCATGCCCTCGTCGACGGTCTTGACCGCCCAGATGTGGAACTTCCCCTCGCGCACGGCCTCGACGACGTCCTCCCGCAGCTGCAGGTTCTGCACGTTGCTGGCGGGGATGATCACCCCCTGGTCGCCCGTGAGCCCCTTGACCTTGCAGACGTCGAAGAAGCCCTCGATCTTCTCGTTCACGCCGCCGACGGCTTGCACCTCGCCGTGCTGGTTGACGGAGCCCGTGACCGCGATGCCCTGCTTTATGGGCAGCCCCGAGAGGGCCGAGAGCAGCGCGTACAGCTCCGCGCTCGAGGCGCTGTCCCCCTCCACCCCCTCGTAGCTCTGCTCGAAGACGAGCCGGGCCGCCAGCGTCAGCGGCTTGTCCTGGGCGTATTTGTACGAGAGGTACCCCCCGAGGATCAGGACGCCCTTGCTGTGGATCGGGCCGCCCAGCTCGACCTCGCGCTCGATGTCGATGATCCCCTCGCGGCCGGGGCCGACGCTGGCCGTAATGCGGGAGGGCTTCCCGAACTCGTAGTCGCCGAGGCTGATCACGGCCAGCCCGTTGACCTGGCCGACGGCCTGGCCCTCGGTGTCGATGAGCAGCACGCCGCGGGCGATCAGCTCCTGGATGCGGTCCTGGATGAGCCGCGAGCGGTAGACCTTCTCCTCCAGGGCTTTTTGGACGTGCTCGGCCGTGATGCGCGGGGCGTTTGCCTGGGTGGCCCAGAAGTTCGCCTCCCGGACGAGGTCCGCGATCGCCCCGAAGTGGGTCGAGAGCTTTTGTTGATCTTCTGCCAGTCGGGTGGCGTACTCGAGCACCTTGACGGCGCCCCCCAGGTCGAGGTGCTTCAAGCGCTCCTTGCGGCAGAGGGTGCATAGAAACGCGACGAAGTCGCGGACGTTCTCGTCGGTCGCGTCCATGCGGACGTCGAAGTCCGCCTTGACCTTGAACAGCTCCGCGAACTCCTCGTCGAGCCAGTAGAGCAGGTAGTACAGCAGGGGACGCCCGACCAGCACGACCTTGACGTCCAGGGGGATCGGCTGGGGCCGGAGGCTCTTCGTGGTCAAGAAGCCCAGCCGCTCGCCGATCTCCTCGATCTGGATCTCCCGGCTGCGGAGCGCCCGCTTGAGGCCCTCCCAGCTGAAGAGGTTGACGAGCAGGTCCTCGACGGGCAGCACGAGATAGCCGCCGTTGGCCCGGTGGAGCGAGCCGGGCTTGATCAGGGTGAAGTCCGTGTACAGCGCCCCGAGGTGCATCTCCTTCTCGATGCGGCCGAAGAGGTTGGGGTAGCTGGGGTTCATCTCGACGACCACGGGGGCGCCTTGCTGCCCCGAGTTGTCGACCAGCACGTTGACCTCGTACTTGCGGAAGGGCAGCTCGGGCGCCCACAGCCCCGGCGGCAGCGGGACGGGCGGCCCGCCCGGCTGCCCCGGCCCCGGCCCCGCTTGCTGGGCCGACGGGGCCAGCTGGGCTGGCGGGCTCCGGAACAGCCCGATGTTCTCCAAGATGTCCTTCTGGACGGCTTGGAGGTGCTCCACGACCTCGGGCAGGTCCCTGTACTTTTCGACGAGGTCCTCCACGAGCCCGCCGACGATGTAGAGGGCCACCTGACGATCCAGCTCCTGGAGCTTCTGCTGGGCGGCCCGCTCCAGCCGACGGATCTCCTTCATGGCCTGCTGGAGCTCCTCGCTCAGCGCCTCGCGGCGCCGCTGGATCTCCTCCCGGATGCGATCGGGGAGCTGCTGCAGCTCCGCGTCGCTCATCGGCCGCCCCTCGCGCACCGGCACGATCAGCACCCCGAAGGGCGTGGCCTGCAGCGCGAAGCCCGCCCCCTGGGCCCGCTGGCTCAGCTCCTCTAAAACTTTTTCGCGCTGCTTGTTGAAGGCGTTCAGGATCTCCTCGCGCCGGGCTTGGTACTCCTCGCTCTCGAACGCCTTGGGGATCGCCTCGCGGACGTGCTGGATGAGCGCCCGCATGTCCTGCTGTAGCTCTCGGCCCCTCCCCGGCGGGAGCTTGAGCGCCTTCGGCTGGTAGGGGTCGTCGAAGTTGTTGACGTAGCACCAGTCGGCGGGGGTGGGCTTCTGCTTGGCCAGCTCCTCGAGGAACGCCTGGACGGCGGTCATCTTGCCGATGCCGGGCGGCCCCGCGACGTAGGTGTTGAAGCCGACGGACTCGACGCCCAGGCCGAAGCGCAGGGCGCGCACCGCCCGCTCCTGCCCGATGATCCCCTCCAGCGGGGGCAGCTCCTCCGTCGACGAGATGCCCAGCTTCTGGAGATCGAACGTCCGTCGGAGCCGCTCCGGCTCCACCCGGCGACGCCGCAGCGCCTGCGGCACCTCGCCGGTATTGGGGCTAGGGACGGGGTTCCGATCTCGTCTCGGGCTCATGGGCGCCCCTATTAAAGCAGACGGGGGCGGGCGTTGCCAACCCCCGCCGAGGGGCGTAGAATCCCGAGGCCATGGGCCCAGGGAGGGGCGGGCCGTTCGCGACGTTCGACGACGCGTTCGCGTACATCAAGCGCTTCACCAACTACGAGCGCCTGGGGCTGACGCGCGCCGTCAAGGGGCAGCTCGACCTGCGGCGGGTGCGGGCCGCGCTCGACGCCCTCGGCGCCCCCGATCGGGCGTACCCCATCGTGCACGTCGCGGGCACCAAGGGGAAGGGCTCCGTCTGCGCCATGGTCGCCTCGGCGCTGCAGCGGGCGGGCCTGCGGGTCGGCCTCTTCTCCAAGCCCCATTTGATCCGGCTGAACGAGCGGGTCGCGCTCGACGGGCGGCCGATCCCCGACGAGGACTTCGTCGCGGCGATGAACGCGCTCCACCCGCACTTAGAACGCCAGCGGCGCGCGGGCGACCCCCTGACGTTCTTCGAGCTGATCACGGCGCTCGCGCTGCTGTACTTCGCCGAGCGGAAGGCCGACGTCGTGGTGCTCGAGGTCGGGCTGGGGGGGCGCCTCGACGCGACCAACGTCGTGACCCCGGCCGTGGCCGCGATCACCAGCATCGACTACGACCACACGCACATCTTGGGCGACACCCTCGAGCGGATCGCCTTCGAGAAGGCCGGGATCTTGAAGCGGGACGTCCCGGCCGTCTCGGGGGTGAGCGCGCGGGAGCAGCCCGGCCCGGCCCGCGTCATCCGCCGGGTCGCGCGGGAGCGGGGCGTGCGGGCGCTCTACGAGCGGGGGCGGGACTTCCACGTCGAGGCCCCAAAGGACGGGGACGGCGACCCCTTCGCCGTCGAGACGTGGGCGCGCCGCTACGAGCGCCTGACGCTGCCCCTGCTGGGGCGCCACCAGCGCCTGAACGCCGCCGTGGCCGTGGCCGCCCTCGAGGCCCTCCGCGAGGCGACGGGCCTCCCCATTGCGGAGGAGCACGTCCGCTCGGGGCTTCAGGTCGTCCGGCTGCGCGGACGAATTGAAGTGCTCTCGGAAGACCCGCTGATCGTGCTGGACGTGGCCCACAACCCCTCGTCGCTGCGCGCGCTGCGCGAGACGCTGCAGGCCCGCTTCCCCCGGAGGCGCGTGGCGCTCCTCCTGGCGATGAGCGCCGACAAGGACCTCAAGGGGAGCCTGCGGGAGATCCTGCCGATCGCGGAACGCGCGGTCTTCACCGTGACGGGCCAGCCGCGCAGCGCCTCGCCCCACGAGCTGCTGCGCCTGGCCCGGGCGCTGCGCCCCGGGCTGCCCGGCGAGGCCGAGCCCAATCTCGATCGGGCGCTCGAGCGCGCCTGGACGCTCGCGCACGCTTGGGGCGAGGAGGGGTTGCTGTGCGTCACGGGCTCGTTCTACCTCGCGGGCGAGGTCGCCCGGCGGTGGGGTCCTGACCCCTGAACCTGATCGAGATCGAGCCGTGTCGTGTCGTTGAGCCCGGGGCCGCCGCTTGCTATGATGGAGCGTCGTACCCTTACGCTTAGCCAATAGCCAAGAAACGAAAGGCCAAGCGAGCCCTCAGGAGGCGGGATCGCGCATGGGCAACGCGGAGCACGTCGAGCGGGCCGCGCAGACGATCAAGGCGCGCCTGCCCGACGCCGTCGTCGACGACTACACGATGAAGTCCGGCTGGCGCACCCTGGTCGTGAGGAAGGAGCGCCTGCTGGACGTCCTCAAGCTCGCCAAAGACGAGCTGGAGTTCCTCGCGATCTACGACATCACGGCCGCGGACTTTTTAGAGCACGAGCCCTACTTCCACGTCATCTACGTGTTGCACTCGCCCACGCGGCTCGCCAAGCTCGTGATTAAGGTGAAGCTGGAGCGCGAGCAGCCCGTGCTGCCGTCGGCCACGGCGATCTGGCCGGGGGCCAACTGGTTCGAGCGCGAGCTGTACGACCTCTTCGGGATCAAGTTCGAAGGTCACCCCAACTTGAAGCGCATCCTCATGCCGGACGAGTGGATCGGGCACCCCCTGCGCAAGGACTACCCGCTGACGGAGGAGCCCGTGGAGTTCAAGGGGCACGTGCCGAAGCGCCTGCCCAGCGAAGTGATCCCGAAGCAGTACGAATAAAAGGAGCGCCCATGGCGGACGAGCGCACGAGCGCGGAGCAGCAACGCCTCGCGGCCCGGCGGGCCACGACCGGCCGCGAGGAGCTCGACCTGCAGCGGGTGAGCGTCGAGCCCGAGACGGGGGTCGAGACCCTGGTGCTGAACATGGGGCCGCAGCACCCCAGCACCCACGGGGTGCTCCGCTTGGTGATCGAGGTCGACGGCGAGGTCATCCGGCGCTGCGAGCCCGTGATCGGGTACCTCCACACGGGCATCGAGAAGACGTGCGAGCACCGCACCTACCATCAGGTCGTGCCCCTGATCGACCGTCAGGACTATCTGAGCCCGCTCAACGAGGAGATGGGCTACGTGTTGGCGGTCGAGCGGCTGTTGGGGGTCGAGCCGCCGAAGCGGGCGCAGTACATCCGCGTGCTGATGGCCGAGCTGTCCCGCATCGCGTCCCATCTCGTTTGGCTGGGGACGGGCGCCCTGGAGGTCAACGTCTCGGCCGTCTTCATGTACTGCTTCGAGACGCGGGAGCGCATCCTCGACCTCTTCGAGCGGGTCTCGGGCGCGCGGATGTTCCCCCGCTACTTCTGCGTCGGCGGCGTGATGCGCGACCTGCCCCGCGGCTTCCTCGACGAGGTCTTAAAGTTCCTGGAGTTCTTCCGGCGGATACACAAGGACCTCCACGGGATCGTGACCCGCAACCCCATCTGGGTCGCCCGCAACGAGGGCGTCGCCGTGATCACCAAGGAGCAGTGCTTCGCCTACGGGGTCACGGGGCCCATCTTGAGGGCCACGGGCGTCGAGTACGACGTGCGCCGGGCGTTCCCCTACTCGAGCTACGAGGAGTTCGACTTCGAGGTCCCCACGCAGACGGCCGGGGACTCCTACGCGCGCTACCTGGTGCGCATGGCCGAGATGGAGCAGAGCGCCCGCATCGTGGAGCAGGCCGTCGAGAAGCTGCGCGGGGCCGACGGCCCCGTGATGGTCGACGACCCCAGGCTGAGGAAGCCCCACCCCCACAAGGGCTTCTTCGTCCCGCCGGGCGAGGCGTACGTGACCGTGGAGTCCCCCCGGGGCGAGAAGGGCTACTACGTCGTCAGCGACGGGAGCAACAAACCCCTACGGGTGCGGATGCGCTCGCCCTCGTTCGCCCACATCCAGATCCTGCCGTTGTTGGTCGAGGGCGGCTACATCGCGGACGCGATCATCGCCATCGGGAGCGTCGACCCCGTGCTCGGGGACGTCGACCGCTGAGCCAAACGCGACACCGCGACAGAGCGGGAGGGAGGACCGCGGAAATGCCGGTCGGAGCGCTGGAAGGGCTGCTGCAGACGCTCAAGGGGATGAGCATCACGTTCAAGTATTTGTTCGTGCCCCCCGTGACGGTGCAGTACCCCGAGGAGAAACGAAAGGCCCCGCCGCGGTTCAAGGGGCGGCACTACTTGCGCCTCTGGGCCGACGGCACGGAGCGCTGCATCGCCTGCCACCTCTGCGAGATCGTCTGCCCCGCCAACGCCATCCACGTCGTCGACGCGCCCAACCCCAAGACGAACCCCATCTCGAAGTCCCACCGCTACGCCGCCGACTTCCAGATCAACATGCTCCGCTGCATCTTCGTGGGGGACTGCGAGGAGGTCTGCCCCGTCGACTGCATCGTGCTGAGCGACGACTACGAAGTTTCGGGCTACACCCGCGAGGAGCTGATCTACACCAAGGACATGCTGCTGGAAAAGCACCCCGGCGCCTCGGGCCGCGACCCCATGGTCAAGCGGGGCGACGGGCGGATGGAATAGCGTTGTCTTGAACTTGAACTAGCGAGCGCCCAAATAGCGCAGCGGGCTCTCCACCCGGAAGAACCCGGATTCCCTCGCGAACTGCTGCAGCAAATAAACGTGCCCGGCCCCGATGACGAGCAGGATGCGCTCGTCCGGGGAGTCCACGAGCCGCGTCAAGTTCACGAAGATCTTGAGGTTCCGGCCGTACCAGGATTGGACCCACTCGGCGCCGGGGTAGCGATCGCCCTCCCCGATGAGGGCAATGGTGAAGTAGGCGCGGTGCCCCTTTCGTAGGGCGCTCGGATGATTGATGAAACGAAGCAGGTCGCTGACCGTACCCTGCTCCAAGATGGCCTTTTCCTTGGCTATATGGCGTTCCCCCTCGGCGAAGAGCGCGTCGAGAAGGGACTGCTGGCCGTGCTCTCGAGCGAACGCCAGAAAGTCAACGGTTTCAGGGTCCGCGGGCTCGTCTCGGAACCAGTCAACGGCGTACACGCGGGGATGGCCGAGCGCCTTGGCCAGACGAAAGCCGATTTGCTCGACTTCGCTGCGGTCCAGCCGTCGACGACCCTCCCGATAGGCGCGGTAGCGCTCATCGATCTCGTTCTGATGCTGTAGGTCGACCTCAACGGCGATCTTCGTCGGCCGGAACGCCTCGAGACGCCGCACCAGTTCCTCGATCTCCCGCTGGCGCCTGGGGGCCAGCACGTCGTCGGCTTCTAAATTGATCAGATCCCGTCCGGGGTTGGCCATGTGGTAGGTCCCTAGGACCATGAGGGCAGGCTTTCTCGTTCGCTTTCGCCTCGTTCGCGCCACGGCGGAAATGACTCGATTCAGTCAAATGTCCACCACGCACCCGACGCGCCAGCCCTCGGGCGTCTCCTCGCACGCCAGCCCCGCGTAGGTCGCCGCCTTGACGTCGACCTTGGAGCCGTGCTTGTCCGGGTCGTAGGGCTCGCCCCACGCCTTCGCCCGGAGCGCGTAGCCGCCGTCCCCGTCCTTCCCCCTTTGCTCAATGCGCACGTCGAACCTGGAGAACACGAGCCCTTCGGAGTCCTTTTGCACAATTAAAGCGTTGAGCCACTCGAAGAAAAGATCTTCGAGCGTTTCGGCCTCCACAGCGATCTCGACGGCAACCTTGGGCTCGACCTTCTCCAGATCGACCATCAAGTCGAACAGGGCCTTGGCCCCCTCGGCGAACGCCCCCTCCACGGTCCGGTCCCAAGCGACCAGCCACGCCTCGCCCGTGTGGTCCCGATACTCGTAGGGCATCGCGGCTAGCCCTCCTCCTCTTGCTTTTGCTCTTGCTCCCGCTCTTGCTCCCTTTTGGGGAAGGGCAGGCGGAACACGGGCGTGTAGATCGCGCCCTGTGGGGTCAGCTCGCTCCGCATGAGCGTGAGCGCCCGCACCCGCGCCTCGTGCGCGAACCCTTCGGCCTCGGCCTCCTTGAGCGCCCGGCTCAGCGCGCGGAGTCCCGGGCTCGGGGGCCGGTCCTTCACCCGCCCCAGGGTGACGTGCGTCACGAAGCGGCCCTCGGGCTCGGGCATAAAGCCCAGGGGCTCCAAAGCCCGCTCCAGCGCTCGGACGAGGCGCCGGAGCGTCTCGGGCTCCCTCGTCGAGCCCACCCAGACGACCCGCGGGCGCTCCGCGTCGGGGAAGGCCCCCAGCCGGTCGAGTCGCCAGACGAGTTCGCCGTCTATTTCAGCCGAGGAGAGCGCCGCCTCGGCGGCCGCCCGCAGCCTGGGGACGAGCGCCTCGTCCACCTCGCCCAGGAACTTGAGCGTCACGTGTAGGTTTTCGGCCCTCACCCAGCTGGCCCGCACCGGCAGGCGCTTCAAGCGCTGGGTGATCCTGTCCAGCCGGGCCTTGAGCCCCTCCTCCAGCTCGACGCAGAAGAACAGCCGCAGCGTGCCCATCTCTTCACAGCAGCTCCACGCGGTCGCCCCGGACCAGCTCCTCGCAGTAGTGGCAGCGCAGCTCGACGGGGTCCTCGCGCTCCAAAACGAGGAGCGGCAGCACCCGTTCCTCGGGCGCGTTCGTGATGCAGTTGCGGTTGGGGCACCGCACCACGCCGCGGAGCGCCTTGGGCAGCGACACCTTGTGCTTGTGGACGACCCGGTAGTCCTCGATCAGGTTGATCGTGGCCTGGGGGGCGATGATCGCGATCTTCTGGAGCGTCCCCTCGTCGAGGATGACGTTCTCGATCTTGACGACGTCCTTGCGCCCCAGCTTGTGGCTGTGGACGTTCATGGCCATCACCACCACGTCCGGGATGCCCGCCTCGATCCCCAAGATCTTGAGCACGGCCGGGGCCATCCCCGCCCGGATGTGGTCGATCACCGTGCCCCTCTGAATCTTCGAGACCTTCAGCTCTTCCCCCATCGCGTGGTGTGGCGCTAGGACTCCCCCAGCAGCACGAGCTTGAGCAGGGCCATGCGCACGGGGACGCCGTTCCCCGCCTGCTCGAAATATTTTGCCTGCGGCAGCGCGTCGACGCCGGGGTCGATCTCGTCGACGCGGGGGAGCGGGTGCAAGATGATCGCGTTTTTATCGAGCTGCTCCTCGACGATCCGGGGCGTGATCACGTACGCGCCCTTCACCCTCTCGTACTCCTCGACGTCGGGGAAGCGCTCCCGCTGGATGCGCGTCACGTAGACGACGTCCAAATCCCTCAAGTCCAGCTCCTCTTGCTCCGTGTAGGGGAGGACGCCGTCGAGCTCGCGCTTGACGGCCTCGGGCAGGCGGAGGGTGGGCGGCGAGATCAAGCGCAGCCGCACGCCCTCGAAGCGGGTGAGCGCCGCGGCCAGGGAGTGCACCGTCCGCCCGTAGCGCAGGTCGCCGACGAGCCCGATGCGGAGCCCGTCGATCCGACCCAGGCAGCGCTGGATCGTGAACAAATCGAGCAGGGTCTGGGTGGGGTGCTGGTTGGCGCCGTCCCCGGCGTTGATCACGGGCACCGAGGCGACGTCGGCGGCCAGCCGCGCGCTCCCCTCCAGGGGGTGGCGGATCACGATGACGTCCGCGTAGCGCTCGACCATGCGGACGGTGTCCGCGAGCGTCTCGCCCTTGGCCTGGCTGGTCGCCTCCTTGCTGTGGAAGCCGATGACGCGCCCCCCGAGGCGCTCGCAGGCGGTGGCGAAGCTGAGCTGGGTCCGGGTGGAGGGCTCGAAGAAGAGCGAGGCCATCACCCGCCCCCGCAGCAGGTCGGGATCGGGCCGGAGGGTTTGGGCCTCGCGGAGGACGGCCTCGATGTCCTCGCGGGAGAAGTCGCGGATGGAGATGACGTCGCGGCCCTGCCAGCCCCTCGACGAGCCCCTCGATCGCATGCGCGCTGCCCCCGGGCGACGATTATAAACGCCCGGCGAGGGAAGGGCAAAAGCCAG
>WFPR01000191.1 GCA_015487455.1 Candidatus Bipolaricaulota bacterium | reverse complement strand
GGTCATCGTGGTCGCCTCCGCCCTCAATCTCTTTTTGGGGATGGGCGGCTTTCTGGCGAGCGTGCTGGGCATCCTGGGCGGGGCGCTGGCGATGAGCTGGAAGCCCCAGGGCGCGTAGCGAGCGTAGCGAGCGCAGGGGCTCCCTGCGCTGGGGGGCTGGCGGGAAAGCCGGGGAGCAAGAGAACAAGGGAAAGAGAAGAAAAAAGAGAAAGATGGCCACGAAAGTTCTGGTGGTGGACGACGACGCGAAGATCCTGGAGCTGGTCAAGGCGTATCTGGAGAAGTCCAGCTTCGTGGTCGTGACGGCCCGCGACGGCCGGGAGGCCCTGGAGAAGTTCCATCAGGAGAAGCCCGACCTCGTGGTGCTCGATTTGATGCTCCCCGAGGTCCACGGGATGGACATCGCCCGGGCCATCCGCCGGGAGTCCGACGTCCCGATCATCATGCTCACGGCCATGGCGGACGACGTGGACCGGGTGGCGGGGCTGGAGGCGGGGGCCGACGACTACGTCGTCAAGCCCTTCAACCCGCGGGAGCTGGTGGCCCGGGTGCGCGCCGTGCTGCGGCGCGCCGAGAAGTGCAAGGAGCGGCCCCAAGAGGTGAAGGTGTTCATCAGCTCCGTGATGCGGGGGTACGAGTCCAAGAGGACCGCGGTCCGACAGGCGATCGAGGAGCTGGCCGAGGCGGGCTACCCCCTAAAGGCCGTCACCGCCGAGACGCTGCCCGCCTCGGCCGAGCCGCCCCGCGAGGCCACCCTCAAGAAGGTCGCCGAGAGCGACGTTTATTTGGCGATCTTGGGGAAGCGCTACGGCTACGTCAACCCGGAGACGGGGCTCTCGGCCACGCACGAGGAGTACCGCACGGCCCGCGAGCGGGGGAAGCCCATCTTGGTGTTTTTAGAGGAGCTGCCCCCCGGTGAGGAGCCCGAGGAGCCCCAGAGGGCGTTCATCCAAGAGGTCAAGGACTACACCCAGGGCCACTACATCAAGACGTTCCGCAACGAGGACCAGCTGCGCTACGAGGTGTACCGGGCGCTGGACCGCCTGCTCGCCCGGGCGTTCGCCCTCAAGCCCGCCGCGCGGTAAGCTAACGCTGAAGGGCATGGCCAAGAAGGTGCTGGTGGTGGACGACGAGCCGAAGATCGTCCGCCTGGTGCGGGCGTATCTGGAGCGGGCGGGCTTCCACGTGATCCCCGCCTACTCGGGCCAAGAGGCCTTGGAGCTGTTCCGCCGGGAGGCGCCCGCGCTCATCGTGCTGGACCTGATGCTCCCCGATCTTGATGGGATGGACGTGGCCCGCACGATCCGAAAGGAGTCCGACGTCCCGATCATCATGCTGACGGCCCGCACCGGCGACGAGGACCGCGTGGCCGGCCTCGAGCTGGGCGCCGACGACTACGTCGTCAAGCCCTTCAACCCTCGCGAACTCGTCGCGAGGGTGCGCGCCGTGCTGCGGCGGGCAGAGGGCGCGGCCAAGCCCCGGGTCCTCGAGGTCGGGGACCTCGTCGTCGACCTGGACCGCCACGAGGTGCGGGTGGGGGACCGGCGGGTGGAGCTGACCCCCACGGAGTTCCAGCTCTTGGCCGCGCTGGCCGAGCAGCCCGGCCGGGTCTTCACGCGCTTGCAGCTGCTGGACGCGCTCTACGGCACCGCCTACGCCGCCTCGGACCGCACCGTGGACACCCACGTCAAGAACCTGAGGAAGAAGCTGGAGCCCGACCCGAAGAACCCCCGCTACATCGTGACCGTCCACGGGGTGGGCTACAAGCTCGCCGCCGAGCCCGCGCCGCGCGGGCCCAAGCCCGAGGGCGAGGAGGCCGTCCCATGAGCGGGCTGCGGCGCGGGCTCCGGCGCCTTCAGGACGTCCCCTTGAGCGTCAAGCTCTTCGGGGTGATCCTCGCCACCATCGTCGTCGGGGTGCTCGTCTCGACCGCCCTGCTCGACCGGCTGACCACCGAGCAGTTCGCCCGGTTCAACATCACCCGGACGCTCACCTACGCCCCCGCCCTCGTCCCCTTCTTCGCGGACTACTACGCCCGGAACGGCGGCTGGACCGGGATCCAACGCGCTTTGGGGTTCGAGCCCGCCCGCTCCATGGAGTGGATGCACGACTGGATGATGCGCCAGCACACCATGTCCCCCGAGATGATGGCTTCCATGGTCCTCGTGATGTACGACCTCATGCTGGCCGACGAGCGGGGCCGGATCGTGCTCGACCCCGACCGGACCCATCTGGGGGAGCGGGTGCCGGTGCGGACGCTCGAGCGGGCCGGCCTCCCCATCGACGTGAACGGCCGGACCGTCGGCTGGCTCGTCTCCACCTCCGCCCTGAGCCTCTTCAACCCGCTGGAACGGGCGTTCCTCGAGTCCGTCCGACGGTCCATCCTGACGGCGGCGCTGGCCGCCGGGGCGATCGCGCTGCTCCTGGGCGGGCTCTTCCTGCGGCAGGTCCTCGCCCCCTTAAAGCGCCTGGAGGAGGCGGCCCGCCGCCTCGCCCACGGCGATTTAAGCCAGCGGGTCCCCGTCCCCGCCCGCGACGAGCTGGGGAGATTGGCGGAGACGTTCAACGAGATGGCCGCCCGCCTCCGGCGCTCCGAGGAACTCCGAAGGAGGATGATCCAAGACATCGCCCACGAGCTGCGCACCCCCCTGACGGTGATCCAGGGGAACCTCCAGGCCATCCTGGACGGGGTCTTCGAGCCCACCCCCGAAACCATCGCCTCCATCCACGAGGAGAGCCTCCTGCTCAGCCGTCTAATCCACGACCTTCGGGAGCTGAGCCTGGCCGAGGCCGGGGAGCTGCCGCTGCACAAGCAGCTCGTGGACCTGCGGGAGGTGGTCCGGCAGGCGGTCGCGGCCTTCGAGCCCCGGCTCGAGGCCAAGGGCGTCCGGCTCGAGCTGGAGGTGGGGGAGGAGCCGCTGCCGGTGGAGGTGGACCCCGAGCGCCTGCGCCAGGTGCTCTTCAACCTGTTGAGCAACGCCGAGCGCTACACCCCCGAGGGCGGGCGGATCGCGGTGCGGGCCGAGCAGCGCGACGGGGAGGCGCGCGTCAGCGTCTCGGACACCGGGCCGGGGATCCCTCCCGAGGAGCTGCCGTACGTGTTCGAGCGCTTCTGGCGGGGGGACAAGGCC
>WFPR01000190.1 GCA_015487455.1 Candidatus Bipolaricaulota bacterium | reverse complement strand
GGCATCGAGAACTACTCGCGCCACCTCTCGGGCCGCCCGCCCGGCTCGCGGCCCTACACCCTTTTGGACTACTTCCCCAATGATTTTTTGGTCGTGATCGACGAGTCGCACGTCACGATCCCGCAGCTCCGCGGGATGTACAACGGGGACCTCGCCCGCAAGGAGACGTTGATCTAGTACGGCTTCCGCCTCCCCTCGGCGCTGGACAACCGCCCCTTGAAGTTCGAGGAGTTCGAGCAGCTCGTAAAGCAAGTCATCTTCATGTCGGCCACGCCCGGCCCCTACGAGCGCCAAGTGAGCCAGAAAATTGTGGAGCAGATCGTCCGGCCCACGGGCCTCGTCGATCCCGAAGTGGTGGTCCGGCCCACGAAGCACCAGATCGACGACCTTTTGGACGAGATCCGCGAGGTCACCCGGCGGGGCGAGCGGGCCCTAGTGACGATGCTCACCAAGAAGATGGCCGAGGACCTCACCGATTATTTGATCGAGATGGGCGTCAAGGCCCGCTACCTCCATTCCGACATTGAAACCCTCGACCGCGTGGACATCTTGAGAGATTTGCGCTTGGGGGAGTTCGACGTTCTGGTGGGGATCAACCTCCTGAGGGAGGGCCTAGACCTCCCCGAGGTGTCCCTCGTTGCCATCTTAGACGCCGATAAAGAGGGCTTCCTGCGCTCGGAAACTTCGCTGATTCAGACCATCGGGCGCGCGGCCCGCAACGTGCGTGGGAAAGTGGTTCTGTACGCCGACGAGGTCACGGACTCCATGCGGCGGGCGATTCAGGAGACGGAGCGCCGCCGCAGGATTCAGCTGGAGTACAACCGCAAGCACGGGATCACGCCGCAGACGGTGCAAAAGGCCGTCCAGGAGTTCATGCCCGAGCTTCGACAGGGCCAAGAGAAGCCCGCTTTGGGAATCAAAGAACCCGTCGACGCAGGCAGGGGGAGGGGGAACGAGCCCCTAAGCTCTAAGGAGTTGGTCAAGCTCATCAAGCAGCTCGAGGCGGAGATGTTTGAGGCGGCCCGCAGGCTGGAGTTCGAGCGGGCCGCGCAGCTGCGCGATGAAATCCAAGAGCTGCGCCAGCGGCTTTTGGGGCTTCCTTCGTAAATCTGTAAAACGTCGTCGTTCAAGCCCGGATCTCCTGCCGCTGGAAGAGCACGTAGCTCAGCGCGAACAGCAGGATCGTGGCCGCGATCAGCCCCGTCAGGTGCGGCCAGATCGTCATCAGGCTCTGGGACAAGGGGAGCGGGGTCGGGACCGCCCACTGGAGCTGCACGAGCTGCAGCGGGGTGATCACGCCCATGATGCGCAGCGTTGACTCGATCGTCGGGTGGAGCAGCGCCAGCGACGCCTCGCTGTAGAGCGTGTTCGGCGACAGGCGCACCAAGGCCAGCCCCCAGCGCGTCTGGGCCACGGGATCGTCCGTAAGCCCCTGGACGATCAGCCCGACGAGCATCCCCCAGAAGACCGTCACGAAGAGCCAGACGGCGATCGACGAGAGGGCGGCCGTCGCGGGCTGCCGGAAGACGATCGAGAACGTGAGGGCCAGCCCCAGCCAGACGCCCCCGTAGGCGATCGTCGTGAGCAGATAGAGCAGACCGCGGGCCACCTCCACGCCCGTCGGCGGGACGCCCAGGCGCAGCAGCCCCAGCCCCATCACCAGCAGCCAGATGGCCGTCAGCACCAGCGCCAGGGTGAAGAGCCCCGCCAGGAACTTCCCCAGGAGCAGGGCGTCGCGGTAGATGGGCTGCGCCAGCACCCGCGACAGCGTCCGACGGTTGAACTCGCCGTTGATCGCGTCGAACCCCAGCGCGATGGCGATCAACGGCACCAGAAAGCCCATGAAGCCCACGAACGCGGGCAGCGGGTCCCTGGAGCGGGTGAGCAGCGCTAAATACAGAAACTCCTCGGTGCGCCGCAGCTCCTGCAGCGCTAAGTACACCGTCCCGACGGCCGTCAGCAGGATGATCAGCTCGAGGAAGCGCATCCGGGCGCTGGTCAGGTGGTCGGCCATCTCCTTGGCGACCACGGCCCACAGCCCCGTCCAGGGCGAGCCCTCCCGCTCGGCCCGCCGTGGGCGCGCCTCAACGCGCTCCGCCACGCGCGGTCACCCCCTCCCCCTCTTGAGCTTGCTCGTCCTGGTGCTGGTGCTCCAGCCGCTCGAAGTAGCGGGCGTAAATGTCATCGAGGCTGGGCTCCTCCAGCTCGAGCCCCAGGAGCTTCCCGCCCGCCCGGACGACGGCCTCGGCGACGTCGGGGCGGACGTCCCGCTCGGCCTCCAGCTCGTAGACGCCGTCCTGCGCGATGACGGCCCGCACGCCCGCCACGCCCTCGAGGGCGGGGCGCAAGTCGCGCTCGCTTTGAGCGTGCACGCGCACGCGATAGGCCCCGCCGAGCACGCGCCGGGCCAGCTCGGGGACCGTCCCCTCGAGCACCTTCCTCCCCTTGTGGAAGAGGCCGACGCGGTCGCAGATCTGCTGCACCTGATGCAGCAGGTGCGAGGAGAGCAGCACGGTGATCCCCTCGGCCTTGAGGCCCCGGATGGTCTGCAGGAACTCGCGGGCGGCCTCGGGGTCGAGGCCCAGGGTCGGCTCGTCCAGGATGATGACGCGGGGGCGCTTGAGGAGCAGCTCGGCCAGCCCCAGCCGCTGCTTCATCCCCCGCGAGTAGGTGCCCACGGGTCGATCGGCCACGTCGGCCAGGCCCATGCGCTCCAGCGCCTCGTCGAGGCGCCGCTCGGCCTCCGGGCGCGGGAGGCCGTTGAGCTTGGCGATGTACGCGAGGTTCTCGCGGGCGGTCAGCTCGTCGTAGAAGCCGACCTGGTCGGGCAGGTAGCCCACCTTCGCCTTCACCTTGAGGGGCTCGCGGACGGGGTCGAAGCCCAGCACCCGCGCCGAGCCCGCCGTCGGCTCCGTGAGCCCCAGGAGCATCAGGATGGTCGTCGTCTTGCCGGAGCCGTTCGGCCCCAACAGCCCGTAGATCTCGCCCTCTTGAATCCGCAGGCGGAGGTCGTCCACGGCGGTGACGTCGCCGTAGCGCTTCGTCAGCCCCTCCGTCTCGATGACGACCTCCTCACCCGCACCCGTCGTCATGGCGGTCCCCTCCTTCGGCCCCTTTGCCCAGAGCGCTAGCGGCGCCCGAAGCGCGAGACGGCCAGCATCACCACGCCCAGGGCCACGGCGATCAACGCCACGCCCACGACGCCCCAGAGCGTGGAGGTCACGACCGTCATGCGGATCTCGACGGAGTCGGAGGCGCCGTCGTCGGCGTTGGCCCGCAGCGTGACCATGTAGTCGCCCGCGACGGCCTTCTCCGAGGGCTTGATGGTGACGGTGACCTCCCGCTCCTCGTCGGGCGGGAGCTCCGCGATCTCCTCGGGCTCGAACTCGACCGTCCAGCCCGTGGGTTCGAAGGCGCTCAGGCGGACGTTCCGGGCGGGCGCGGTCCCCGTGCTCCGGACGAGCAGCTTGAGCTGGGTCTCCCGTCCGGCGGTGGCCCGGGCCGAGAGGCGCCCGTCGGGCGTAGTCAGGGTGAGCTCCGGCCGCCCGGTGACGATCGCCTTGAGCCGCTGGGTGGCGCGGGTCTCGCCCGCGAGCGCCCTCACCGTGATCGCGTACTCGCCCGCGGGCGCGTCCCGAAGGGGCTTGACCTCGATCTCGATGTCCTCGGATTCGCCGGGCTTGAGCGGCAGGCTGGCGATCTCCTCCGTCCCGAAGCGGAGCTTGACCCGCACGTCGAAGCCCTCGGGCGCCTCCGTCTCGAAGCTGACCATCAGCTCCTCGTCGCCCTCGTTCTCCACCGTCGCCCGGTAGCGGAACGTCGTGGTGGCCGAGCCCTTGAGCACCGGCAGCTCGACGTCGAACCGCAGCCGGGGCGGGAGCCTCTCCTCCACGGTCAGCTCGATGGGCAGCTCGGCGCGCGCGCCTTCGCCCTCCGCGACGACCACGAAGCGATACGTGCCCGGCTGCACGTCTTGGGGCGGCTCGACCTTGAAGCTGACGCTGACGGAGTCGTCCGTCTCGACGTAGACGGCCTTCACGGGGCGACCACCGCCCAGGAAGCTCGTCTCCCAGCCCTCCGGCGCCTCCTGGACGGCCAGCCGGACGATCTGGTCGGGCAGCCCCCGGTTGCGCACCGTCAGCGAGAGGGTCACGGTCTCGTCCGCTTGAACCACTTGAGCGGGGTACAGCGTGGAGAGGGCCAGGCCCTTCTCCCCGGATTGAGCCTCCTCTTCCTGGGCCCAGCCCGACGCGCCCCACAAGCCCAAGCCCAGCCCCACCACAAGGACACCCAGAGCGAACGCAAGAGCGGCGATCCTCCACGGGCGTCGCATGGCGTCACCTCCGTTCCGTTCTGCAACACGAAGCCGAGCTTTTTTATCGATGCCGGACGAGCTTGTATTTTACACCATGAGGCGGGCGCCTTGTACAATCGTGTATCGTGTACAGCGTACAGCCGTTGAACCCCCGTCCCGCATCCGGCAAACTAGGGCGGCTCAGCCTTCGGGTGGCGAGGGGAGATGGAGGGAACCCGTTGAGCAGCGAGAAGATCGTCATCCGCGGCGCGCGGGAGCACAACCTCAAGGACGTCGATCTCGAACTGCCCCGCAACAAGCTCATCGTCTTTACGGGTATCAGCGGCTCGGGGAAGTCCTCGCTGGCCTTCGACACGATCTACGCCGAGGGCCAGCGGCGCTACGTCGAGTCCCTAAGCGCCTACGCCCGGCAGTTCCTGGGCCGCCTGGACAAGCCCGACGTCGACTTCATCGAGGGCTTATCGCCTGCGATCTCCATCGACCAGAAGACCGTCCACCGGAACCCGCGCTCCACGGTGGGGACCGTCACGGAGATCTACGATCACTTGAGGCTGCTGTACGCCCGCATCGGGAAGCCTCACTGTTATAAATGCGGCCGCCCTATTGCCCGGCAGACCGCCCAGCAGATCGTCGACCAAATCCTCTCGATGGGGGAGGGCACGAGGGTGCAGGTGCTCGCGCCCCTGGTGCGGGGGCGCAAGGGCGAGCACAAGAAGCTCTTCGAGGAGCTGCGCCGGGAGGGCTTCGCCCGCGTCCGCGTGGACGGACAGATCCACCCTCTCGAAGAGGTTCCCTCTTTGGACAAAAACCGAAAGCACACTATTGAGCTTGTTGTGGATCGCCTGATCGTCCGTCCCCGGAGCAAGACGAGAATTGCGGACGCCGTGGAGACGGCCCTCAGGCGAAGCGAGGGGCTCGTGCTGCTGAGCGTCCTCGACGAGGAGGGCAACCCCGAGGAGGAGCGCCTTTTCAGCGAACAGCTGGCCTGCCCCGACTGCGGGATCAGCTTCGAGGCGCTGGAGCCCCGGATGTTCTCGTTCAACAGCCCCTACGGGGCCTGCCCGGGGTGCGCGGGGCTCGGCTACAAGATGGAGATCGACCCCGACCTCGTCTTGGACCGCGAGAAATCGCTTTTGAACGGGGGCATCGTCCCCTGGGCGGACCGCAAGAGCAAGTGGCTCCGCGGCCTCCTGCGAGGGCTCTGCGAGGCGTACGACATCGACCCCGACGCGCCCTTGGGGGAGCTTCCCCCTGAAAAGCTCGACGTCGTGCTGTACGGGGTCCCGGAGCCCGTCGTCTTCCCGTACACGAACCGCTACGGGCGGACCCGCTACTTCCAGGACGTCTGGCCCGGCGTGATCCCCGCCTTGGAGCAGGCGTATCGGGAGGCCGAGTCCGACTGGGCCCGCGAGGAGATCGAAAAGTACATGAGCGTGCGGGAGTGCCCGGACTGCCGGGGCGGGCGGCTTCGACCCGAAAGCTTGGCCGTGACCGTCGGCGGGCTCAACATCCAGCAGCTTACGGCCCTCTCCATCAAAGACGCCTACCGCTTCTTCGAGGACTTGAAGCTCACGGAGCGGGAGGAGCAGATCGCGCACCAGATCCTCAAGGAGATCAAGGCGCGGCTCAAGTTCCTGCTGGACGTCGGGTTGGAGTATTTAACCCTGGACCGCCCGGCGGGGACGCTCTCCGGCGGAGAAGCCCAGCGCATTCGCCTTGCGACCCAGATCGGCTCCGGGCTCGTGGGCGTGCTCTATATTCTCGACGAGCCGAGCAT
>WFPR01000189.1 GCA_015487455.1 Candidatus Bipolaricaulota bacterium | reverse complement strand
GTGTATAAGAGACAGAGCCCCTCCTTGCCCCTCGCCGCCGTCGCCGTTGCCGTCGCGCTGACCTCGGGGGATTGGGGGCGGTCATCGCGCAGGCGCACGAAGGGCTCGAAGATCTTCTGCCGAGCGTCGGGCGGGATGCCCGGCCCGCTGTCGCGGACCCAGAGCCGCACGCCCCGCTCGCCCTCGTCCCGCGCGCCGACCGCGACCCGCCCGCCCGCGGGCGTGTAACGGACCGCGTTCTGGATCAAGTTGATCAGGATTTGGCGCAGCTTCGTGCGGTCCGCCCGGGCCTGAAGGGCCTTTGAGTCGAGCTCCAGCTCGACGTCCAGGCCCTTCTCGTGGGCGGCGGGCTTCAGCGCTTCCACGGCCTCGCGGACGACCTGAGCGACGTCAACGGGTTCGACGTGGAGGCGCTCCACCCCCAGCTCGAGCTTGGCGTACTGGAGCACGTTGGTGAGCAGCGCCTCCAGGTGCTCGCCCGCGCGCCGGGCGGACCGCACATAGGCCCGCTGCTCCGGGGTCAGCGGGCCGCCGACGCCCTCCAGCAGCAGCTCCAGGTACCCCTGGAGCACGCCCAAGGGGGTGCGCAGCTCGTGGCCCATCAGGGTGATGAACTCCGACTTGGCGCGGCTGGCCCGCTCCAGCTCCCGACGCATCCGCACGATCGACTCGGCCATGCGGTTGAACGTCCGGGCCAGCTCGCCCAGCTCGTCGCCGCGCTCGGCGGCCTCGACGGGGGCGCGGACGCCCAGCTCGCCCCGCCCGAACCGCCGCATCGCCTCGGTCACCCGCTCCAGCGGCCGGACGATCCGGCCGGACAGCCCCCAGGCCGCGACCAGCGCGATGAGGCCGACGCCCAGCCCCGCCAGCCCGACCCAGAGCAGCTCGCGCCGCTGCTCGTACGCCAGGTACTCCAGCGAGAGCACCAGGCGCACGTAGCCGCTCGAGGGGAACGGGGGGGCCGCGCCCTCGGCCCCGGGGAGCTGGGCGAGGCGGCGGTGGGCCCGCAGCCGGAGGTCGAGAACGTCCTGCCAGACCTCCAGCACCGGGCCGGGGGGAGGCCACTCCCCCTCGCGCTCCACGCGCCCGAGCACCTCGCCGTCCTTGACGATCTCGACGAGCACGACGTCGTCGCCGAGGGCGTTCTCCGCCAGCAGCCCCAAGTCCCGACGCCCTTGGACGTACGCCCGGTAGAAGACCTCGTCGGCCAGGTGGCGGGCCAGCGCCTCGCCCCGGCGGACCAGCTGCTCGTACAGCTCCCAGTCCAGGCGGTAAACGGCCACGGCCCCCAGCATCAGGGTGCTCAGCAGCGCCAGCCCCAGTAGGGCCAGCGCCAGCCGGTGCCGCAGCGTCAGCCTCCGGCGCGCCATCTCGGCGGGCTCCCCGTGCGCCTGCCGCCCATCATGGACTTCGCGATCCCAATGTCTTATCATGGCGGGGCGTGCAGGCCGTGTCGGGCCGTGAGAGGGCCGCCGGGGGATGCTCGGCTCGAAGGCGTACGGTTACGCGGTGCAGGCGTTGCTCGACTTGGCCGAGCGAGCCCCTCGCTTCTGTTCAATCCAGGAGATCGCCCATCGCCACGGCCTGCCCCGGCACTTCTTGGGCCGGGTACTCCGGACGCTGACCCGCGAGGGGATCCTGCAGGCTCGCAAGGGGCCGGGCGGCGGGGTTCGCCTGGCCCGGCCCCCGGAGGCCCTCACCCTCTACGAGATCAAGCGCGCGATCGACGGCCTCGACCCCGCCGACGAGGAGCCGATCCCCTGCGCGCTGGACGAGCGCGGCGCGGCCCTCTGCGCCGAGCTCCGGGCGTTCCTCCGGGCGACGACGCTGGCCGACCTGCTCGCCTGTCGTTCTCGTTCCCGCCCCCGCCCGTCCTCGCCGTCGCTCAGTGCTTCCCGCCGTTCCCGCCCAGGCTCTTGATGTACTCGACGAGGGCGTTGAGCTCGTCCTCGCTCAGCTGGGTGTAGGGCGGCATGATCGGCGGGTAGCCCTTGTGCACCTTGGCG
>WFPR01000188.1 GCA_015487455.1 Candidatus Bipolaricaulota bacterium | reverse complement strand
GGGTCGTCCCGTCGGCGTCCATGCTCGTCAGCAGGATCTCGCCCGCCCCGAGGCGCTCGGCCTCTTGGGCCCACGCGACGGCCTCCCGCCCCGTCGGGACCCGGCCCCCGTGGGTGTAGACCTCCCACTTCGAGCCCTGCCGTCGCGCGTCAATCGCCACGACCACGCACTGGGAGCCGAACCGCTCCGCGCACCGGGCGATCAGCTCGGGGTCGTTCACGGCCGCCGTGTTGATCGAGACTTTATCGGCACCGGCCCGGAGCGCCCTGTGAAAGTCTTCTACGGAGGCGATCCCGCCGCCGACGGTGAGCGGGATGAACAGCCGCTCCGCCGTCCGCCGCACGGCCTCCAAAAAGAGCGGGCGGTTCTCCACGGAGGCCGTGACGTCCAAAAACACAATTTCGTCGGCCCCCTGCGCCTCGTAGCGCTCGGCCAGCGCCGCCGGGTCGCCCACCGCCCTCAAATTTCGAAACTGAACGCCCTTGACGACCCGGCCGCGGTCGACGTCCAGGCACGGGATGATTCGCTTCGTCAGGCCCATCGTCGGCTCACCGTCAGCCCCACCGCACCTCCCCCTTCGTGCTCGACGGGGCTGCTGAAGACGGCGGGCGCAGCGCGGCGCGGAGCGCCCGCCCCAGCGCCTTGAAGGCCGCCTCGACGACGTGGTGCTCGTCGCAGCCCGCGAGCTTCCGGACGTGCAGGGTGAAGCGCCCCTCGAGCGCCAACGACCTCAAGAAGTGCGCCCAGATCGAGTAGGGCAGCTCGATTTGAGCGTAGGGCCGCTCCACCAAGTCGAGCGCCACGAGCACCAGCGCGTCGTCCATGGGCACGACCGCGTGGCCGAAGCGCTCGACGCTCCCCAGGGCGTCGAGCCCGCGGCGCAGCGCGGCCCCCAGCGCCAGCGCGACGTCCTCGACCAGGTGGTGCTCGTCGTCGCCTCGAGCGTTGAGCTTGAGGTCGAGCCGGGCGTGGACGGCCAACGTCTCCAGCATGTGCCTCAAAAAGAAGAGCTCGACGTCCAGGCTCGCTCGGCCGGAGCCGCGCAGCGCCAGCTCCAGCTTGATCTGGGTCTCCCTCGTCTCGCGCTCGAGCTTCACCCGCCCGCTCCCGCGTTCGCGTTTGCTCATCTCGCTCATCGCGTCAGCGCCTCCTTCAGCTCGGGCAGTCGGAGCGTCCCGGCGTAGAGGGCCGTCCCGAGGACGACGCCGCGGGCGCCCAGCGCCTTTGCTTTAAGAACATCGTCGATCGAGCGCAGCCCGCCCGCCACCAGCACCGGGACGGGCGCCCTCCCGCACAGCGCGCTCAGGGGCTCGGGGTCGAGCCCCTGAAGGGTCCCCTCGCGGTCCACGTTCGTGTAGAGCAGCGCGGCCAGCCGCCCGACGCCCGCGCCTATCTCCTCCGTGAGCGCGTCCAGCAGCCGCGCGGGCGCGAGGCCCGAGCCCCGCCGCCAGCCCTCGACGAGCACCTCCCCCCCGCGGACGTCCATAGCCAAAACGATCCGCCGGGGGAAGCGCTCGACGAGCGCGTTGAGCCAGCCGGGCTCGCGGACGGCCCGGGTGCCCACGATCGCGCGGGCGGCGCCCCGCCGCAGCCAGCCCTCCACGGCTTCCACGGAGCGGAGCCCGCCCCCTATCTGCGCGGGCTTTTCGTGTCGGGCGCAGAGCGCGAGCAGCCGCTCCAGCGCTTCAGTGTTCGGGCTCGCGTCCGCGCCGAGGGCCGCGTTCAAATCGATCAGGTGCAGGCCGTCGGCGCCCTCCCGGAGCCAGCGCTCGGCGGCCCCCTCCGGGCGCTGGCGGAAGCGGGCCGTCGCGGGGTCCCCGCCCCGCAGCTGCACGCACTCCCTGTCCAGCAGGTCGACCGCGGCCCAGATCTCAAACCCAGCGAGCTCAGAGCGCATCGCGGGCTAGCTCCAGAAAGTTCCGCAGGATTTGGAGCCCGACGCGGCTGCTCTTCTCGGGGTGGAACTGCGTAGCGTAGCTGCGCGGCCCGGCCTGAACCGCGGCCACGACGGGCCCCTCGTAGTCCGTCCAGGCGACCGCCCGAGGATGATCAACGAGCCCGTAGCTGTGGATGAAGTACGCGTGCGCGCCCTGGGGGACGCCCGCGAACAGGGGCTCATGGGGTTGGAAGCGCAGCGCGTTCCAGCCCATGTGGGGGAGCCTCCGGGCTCTGAGCCTGCGCACGACCCCCGGCAGCACCCCCAGCCCCTGCGCCTTCAGGTCGGGCTCCGGGGCCTCCTCGCTCCGCTCGAAGAGCAGCTGCATGCCCAGGCAGATGCCCAGCGCGGGCCCCTCCTCGAACTTCCGTCGCAGGGCCTCGCGATGGGGGCGGAGGGCGCGGGCCGCCGGGCCGAACGCCCCGTCCCCCGGCAGCACCCAAATGGGCGCCTCCAGCCACTCCTCCACGCGAGGGCTCACCCGCGCCCGGGCGCCCAGCCGCTCGAACGCCTTTGATAAGCTGTGCAGGTTGCCCAGGCCCAGATCCGCGATCACGACTTCAACCTCAGCCTCGTACATCCTGCTGATCATCCTCACCGTCGTGCAGGCTGGCGTCGTCCGTCGTCTGGCGCCCGTGGGAGCGCGGCGTCGAGCGCCCTCAGGAGCGCGCTCAGGTCGTCGGGCGTCCCGATCGTGACGCGCACGCAGCGGCGCAGCCGGGGGTGCGCCCCCGCCGCGCGCACGTGCACGCCTTGGGCCGCCAGCGCGCCCACCAGCGCGTCCCGCCCGACGCCCTCCGGGACCTCGGCCAACAAAAAGTTCGCTTGAGACGGCCAGACGCGGAAGCCCCGCTCCTCGAGCGCCCGCGCCCAGCGAGGGCGCTCCTTTCGAATAAACTGAGCGTACTCCTCGGCATAATCGGGCTCGCGGAGCGCGCGGACGGCCAGCGCCTGGCTGAGCGCGTTCACGTTGTACGGCAGCCGCGCCCTGTTGAGCCGCTCGATGGTCGAGGGCCGGGCCACGAGGTAGCCCACGCGCAGCCCCGCCAGCCCGAACGCCTTCGAGAGCGTCCGCGCCACGATCACGTTCTCGCGCTCCAGCGCCTCGGGGAGCCAGCCCTCGGGCTCGTCCGAAAATTCCGCGTAAGCCTCGTCGAGGATCACGAACTTGCCCGTCTTAATGAGCTTATCCACGGCCTCCCGGGCGAAGCGGGTCCCCGTCGGGTTGTTCGGTGAGCAGACGATGAACGCGTCCGCTTTCGTCGCCAGCAGGGCGTCGGGGTCCAGCTCGAAGTCCGGGCCGAGCGGCGCCTCCACCAAGCGCAGCCCGTTCATGAGCGCGTACGCCCTGTACATCGAGTACGACGGGCTCGGGACCGCCACGGCCTCGCCCGGGTCGAGCAGGGCCTTGAGCGCGACGTCGAACGCCTCGTTCGAGCCGTTCGTGACCAGGAAGCAGTCGGGCGTCGGGCTTAACCCCAAGCGCTGGAAGCGCGCGGCCAGCGCCTCCCGCACCGGGCGGGCGTCCCCGCTCGGGTACTCGCTCACGTCCACCCCGATCTCGATCGATAAGCCCTTCAGCAGCTCTCGAACGGCCGGGTGGGCGCCCCAGCGGTTCGTGTTGCGGTGGAGCGCGACGCCCTGTCTGTCCGTCTCGGGCGGCCGGTAGGGCTCCAGCCCCTGCAGCGTCCTCCTCATCGCCATCGCTCTGCCCCCTCTTGCCCTCGCGCTTGCGGGTCGTTTGGGCCGTCGAGGCGCTCGAGGCGCTCAAAGCGCAGCCGGACGGCCTCGGCGTGCCCGGGGAGCCCCTCGACGCGGGCCAGCGCCTCGATTGTGGGCCTCAGCGCCCTGAGCGCGCCCGAGGTCGGGTCGACCCGCTGGACCTCGACCCACTTGCAGAAGTGCTCGACGCCCAACGCGCTGAGGAAGCGGGCCTGGCCGCCCGTCGGGAGCACGTGGTTCGTCCCCGAGGCGTAGTCGCCCAGCGGGACGGGCGTCCAGGGGCCTAAAAAGACGCTCCCCGCGCTCTTTATCGCCTCGCTCAGCTCCCGCGACTCGGGCGCGAACGCGGCCTCAAGCTCGGGCTCGGGGAGCCAGAGCGCCAGGTGCTCGGGCGCGTACTCGCCTAAGAAGCGCAGCGCTCGGGCGCGATCCTCGTAGACGAGCAGGTGGAGCGCGCGCCCCTGCAGCGCCTCGGGGGGCTGCGCGTTTATACGCTTCAGAACGAGCTCGGCCAGCTCGGGGCTGCTCGTGAGCAGGAGCGCGGCCGTCCCCGGCCCGTGCTCCAGCTGCGCTTTGAGCTCGGCCGCGGCCCAGCGGGCCAGCTCGTCTATCGAGAAGCCCGGGAGGGGCTCGACGAGCAGGGCCACCTCCGAGGGCCCGGCTAGGAGATCGATCCCGACGTCGTCCCGAACCCAAGCCTTGGCCGCCGTGACGTAGGCGTTCCCCGGCCCCGCGACCTTCTCGACGCGGGGGATCGTCTCCGTGCCGTAGGCCAGCGCGGCGATCGCCTGCGCCCCGCCGACGGCGTACACCTCGTCGATCCCGAGCCGGGCGGCCGCGGCCCGCACCGGCGCGGGGACGCGCCCGTCGGGGCCGGGCGGCGTGCAGACGGCAATCTCCTTGACCCCCGCCAGGCGGGCGGGCACCCCGAGCATCAGCAGCGACGAGACGAGCCCCTTGGGGACGTACAGCCCGACCCGCCGGAAGGGCACCGCCCGCCGCTCCAGCGCCAAGCCCGCCAGGGGCTCCACCTTATAGCTCCGGGGGCGCTGCGGGGCGTGGAACGCCTCGATGTTCCGCTTGGCCCGCTCGAGCGCCTCCCGCAGCTCGAGCGGGATCTCGCTCAGGGCGCTTCGGAGCTCCTCGGGCGGCACCCGCAGGCGCTCCCGGGGGAGCGAGACGCCGTCGAGGCGCTCGGTCAGCTCGAGCAGGGCGGCGTCGCCCCGCTCCTTGACGGCCTGCACGATCTCGCGGGCGCGGGCGAGCGCCCCGGGGTCGAGGGCGGGCGCCCGCTCCAGCAGCGCCTCGCGCTCCTGAGCGCTCAGCGCCTCCAGCCGCCGAACTTGCAGTCGCATCAGGGGATCATCCTCTCGATCGGGAGGACGAGGAGCCCTTGGGCCCCCAGGCGCTTGAGCGCGGGGAGGAGCCCGTTCAGCTCCTGCTCGTCCACCACGGCGTGGAGCGCGACCCAGTCGGCCCGGCCCAGTAGATCCAGAACCGTCGGGGCGGTCACGCCGGGGAGCAGCTTCTTGGCCTCGTCGAGCTTGGCGCGGGGCACGTTGACCATGAGATACCGCCGAGCTTGGGCGTCGAGGACGCTCTGGAGCGCGAGCCGCAGCTCCTCCAGTTGCTGAGCTTTATCGTTCAAGCGTAAAGCCCGCGGCCCGGCTCGGGCCACCAGCACCGCCTCCGACTCCAGCACGGTGGCCAGCTCGACGAGCCCGTGCTGGCGCAGCGTCGAGCCCGTTTCAACGAGATCGACAACGGCGTCGGCGGCCCCCACGTGCGGGGCCACCTCGGTCGAGCCCGTCAGCGGCACCATCTCGACGGCCACCCTTTGGGCCTCGAAGAAGCGCTCGGTGAGCCTGGGAAAGGCGGTCGCGACCCGCTTGCCCCTCAGCGCCTCGACGCTTGAGATGCCCTTGAGCCGGGGGACGGCCACGCTCAGCCGACAGCGCCCGAAGCCCAGCTTGAGCAGCACACGCAGTTCGGGCGCGTGGCCGCTCTCCTCGACGCAGTCGAGGCCCGTGATCCCGGCGTCGGCCGTCCCCGTGGCCACGTACTCGGGGACGTCGCGCGCCCGGACGAAGAGCAGCCGCCAGTGGGCGTTCACGTCGGCCAGCAGGCGGCGGGGCTGGCGCGGGGCGTGCAGCCCGGCCCGTCGCAGCAGCTCCAGCGTCCCGTCGCTCAGCCGCCCGCGGCTCGGCACCGCCAGCACGAACGGCTCCTGCGAAGGCAGGGAAGCGCTCATGGCCGCCCTCCTCGACGGGAAACGGGGCCGGGGCTGTGACTGTGACCGCAACCCAAAAGCCTGACGGCGCAAGGGTGGAGTGAGGGCACCCGACCCCTGAGGCGGAGGGGCCTAGGGGTGGGCCCGATGAACGGCTCGATGAGCGAAATGAAGAGGATGAAGATGATGAAGAGGGCAGGAGGGTCGGGTCCACTGCCGCCCGCTTGGGGCGGGCCGCTCCCGCTTCGACGTCGCGATCGCAATCGCAATCGAGATCGTAATCGTGCGGCTGCCCATCGTTTCGACCTCCCGCCTGCGCCCCTCGTTCCGTTCGTTTGTTTGAGCCCCTACTGGGGGGTGCCAGCGGGGCGCGTGAGCGCTATCATACGGCGCGACCTCGAGCGCGTCAAGTCCCGACTTGAAGCGGAGCGTTTGGGCTTTTACAATCCGGCTCGGGCTCCGACTTGGGTCGGGTGGACCGGGCCGGGAGGGAGCGGACGCGAGCCATGCACTTTCAGGATCTGCTGCTCAAGCTGCAGGCGTTCTGGCGGGCGCGGGGCTGCGTGATCGAGCAGCCCTTCGACCTCGAAGTCGGCGCCGGGACGTTCCACCCGGCGACCTTCTTCGGCGTGCTGGGCCCCCGGCCCTGGAACGTCGCGTACGTCCAGCCGAGCCGTCGGCCCACCGACGGGCGCTACGGCGACAACCCCATCCGCATGCAGTTCTACTATCAGTTTCAGGTGATCCTGAAGCCCTCGCCCGACGACGTCCAGGATCTCTACTTGGAGTCGCTGGAGGACTTGGGCCTCGATTTGAGCCGGCACGACGTGCGCTTCGAGAAGGACGACTGGAAGAGCCCCACCCTGGGCGCCTCGGGGCTCGGCTGGCAGGTCGTGCTCGACGGGCTCGAGATCTCGCAGTTCACGTACTTCCAGCAGATGGGCGGCCTCGAGCTGGACCCCATCTCCTGTGAGCTGACGTACGGCACCGAGCGCATCGCGATGGTCCTGCAGGGCGTCGAGACCGTCTGGGAGCTGCGCTGGAACGACGCGTTCACCTACGGGGATCTGAGGCTGCAGGCCGAGCGCGAGGGCTGCGCCTACAACTTCGAGAGGGCCGACGTGCCGACGCTCCTGCAGCTCTTCGAGATCCACGAGAAGGAGTCGAAGCGGCTGCTGCGCGAGGGCTTGGTGTACCCCGCGTACGAGCACTGCGTCAAGTGCTCCCATCTGTTCAACGTGTTGGACGCCCGACGGGCGATCAGCACCACCGAGCGCGAGCGCTTCATCCAGCGCATCCAAGACTTAGCGCAGGGCTGCGCACAGCTGTATTTGAACTCGACGCGCCAGCGGGAGCAGGAACAAGAGCAAGAGCCCGAGCCCGAGCGGGTCCCCGCCCGCTGAGCCTTTCAGCCCTTATCGGGCGCTGGAGCGTTGCGATCGCGATCGAAACGCCATGAGGCGCGATCTGTTGCTGGAGATCGGGACGGAGGAGGTTCCGCCGTTGGAGGCCCCCCGGCTGGCGGCCCAGCTCAAGGCCGCCGCCGAGGAGCTCCTCCGGGAGGCCCGGGTCGAGTTCGAGGCCGCGGCCGTCTACCACACGCCCCGGCGGCTCGCCCTGCTCGTGAAGGGCGTCGCGGAGGAGCAGCGCGAGACGGTGGAGGAAGTCCGAGGCCCCTCCCAAAGGGTCGCCTTCGACGCGGACGGGAAGCCCACCCCGGCCGCGATCGGCTTCGCCAAGCGCCAGGGCGTGGCCGTCCATGAGCTGGTCGTCAAGGAGACGCCCAACGGGCCGTACGTGTTCGCCGTAAAGCGCACGCCGGGCCGTCCGACGCTCGAGCTGCTCCCCGAGCTGCTCCCCCGGATGATTCAGCGGCTCTCCCCCTCGGAGACGATGCGCTGGGACGACTCCGGCTTGAGGTTCATCCGCCCCATTCGCTGGCTGCTGGCCCTCTTCGGCGAGGAGCCCGTCGAGTTCCGCTACGGGCGCCTCGTGGCGAGGCCGCGGACGAGGGGCCATCGGTTCCTGGGGCGGCGCGAGATCGAGGTGCGCTCCGTCCCCGAGTACTTCGAGGCCCTGAAGCGGAACGGCGTGGTTCTGGACCCCGTGGAGCGGCGCGGGCGGATCGAGCGCGCCCTCGAGACGATCTCACAGAAAATTAAGGCCCACCCAGCCCGGGACGACGCGCTGCTCGACGAGATCACGAACAACTTGGAGCACCCCACCCCCGTGCTGGGAAGCTTCCCCGAGGAGTTTTTGGCGCTCCCGCGCGAGATTTTGGAGGCGACGATCGTCGAACATCAAAAGTTCGTGCCCTTCGCCGTGGGCGAGAAGGCCGCGCCCCACTTCGTGGGCTTCCGCGATGGCCCTGAGGATCGGGACGGCACGGTCCGCCGCGGCTACGAGCGGGTGGTGCGGGCCCGCCTCTGGGACTCGAAGTTCTTCTTCGAAGTGGACCGCAAGGAGCCCCTGGCCGCCCGCGTCCCCCGGCTCAAGACCGTGATCTTTCAAGAGCGGCTGGGGACGATCTGGGACAAGGTGGAGCGGATGCGCCGCTGGGGCCAAGCTTTAGCTGAAAAATTGAGCTTGAGCAACGAGGAGTGCCGGGCCGTCGACCGCACGATCTACCTGAGCAAGGCGGACCTCTTGACGGCCATGGTCGGGGAGTTCCCCGACCTGGAGGGCGTCGTCGGGGGGATCTACGCCCGGCTCGACGGCGAGCCCGAGCCCGTCTGGCGGGGCGTCTACGAGCACTACCGCCCCAAGGGGGCGGGCGACCCGCTGCCCGAGAGCACAACGGGCACGATCGCGAGCCTGGCCGACAAGCTCGACACCGTCGTCGGGTCGCTCCTGCTGGGCGAGGAGCCCACCGGCTCCCGGGACCCGTTCGGGCTCCGGCGCAAGGCCAACGGCGTCATCCGCATCGCGATCGACAAGGCGCTCGATTTGGACTTCTACGAGCTGATCCGCGAGCTGGAGGGGCTGTACGCCTTCCTAAAGGACAGAAGGCCCCTGGAGCGCGTCGAGGCGTTCTTCCACGATCGGCTGGGGCTGGAGCTGCGGGACGACTATCGCTTGCCCTACGACGTCGTGGAGGCCGTCCTGGCCGTCCGCGACGGGAACTTTTATCGCGCTTGGCGGCGGGCTCAAAGCTTGAAGCGCCTGCGCGACCGCGAGGAGTTCCAGCAGCTGGTGGTCGCCTTCTCGCGGGTGGCGAACATCCTGAAGGGGCAGCAAGTCCCCCACGGCTTCAGCCCGCAGCACTTCCAGGAGGAGGCCGAGCGCGAGCTGTGGCGGGCGTACCTCAAGGCCGAGGGCCACATCCAGAAGCTCCTGCCTCAAGGCGACTACGACGCCGTCCTCGAGAAGCTGCTCACGCTGAAAGACCCCATCGACCGCTACTTCGACGAGGTGCTGGTCATGGCTCCCGACCCGCTGCTGCGCCAGAACCGCCTGGGGTTCTTGTCGAAGCTCAAGGCGCTGTTCCTGACCGTCGGCGACCTCTCGAAGCTCGTCGTCGAGAAGGACGCGAAGACGAAAACGCAGACGAAAAGCTAGCGAACGATGCCCACGGTGCGCGTGGACGACGCCGAAGTTTATTATGCCCGAGCCCACTCGGACGGGAGCGAAGGGGAGAAGCCGCCCCTGCTGTTCGTGCACGGCTCGGGCGGGGACCACACGGTCTGGGGACGTCAGCTCGAGGCCTTAAAGGAGTTCCCGGTGGCCGCTCTGGACTTAAACGGTCACGGGCGGAGCCCCTGGCGCGACGGCCCCGACGCCCTCGCGCTCTACGCCCAGGACGCCCTGAGCGTGCTGAACGCGTTGGCCGAGGAGACGGGGCAAGATGTTGTGCTGTTGGGCCACTCGCTGGGCGGGGCCGTGGCCCTGACCGTCGCGCTCCGGAAGCCCGCCCATCTCAAAGCGTTGGGGCTCATCGGGACCGGGGCCAAGCTGAAAGTGCACCCCGACATTTTGCGCTTGATCGACGAGGATTTTGAGGGGGCTGTTGACTTGATCTTGAGCTGGGCCTTCGCGCCCGAGCCCGACCCCGAGCTGTACGAGCGGGCCAGGGCGCAGATGCTCAAGAACGGCCAGCGGGCGCTGCGGCGGGACTTCCACGCCTGCCACGCCTTCGACGTGATGGGGCGCTTGGGCGAGATCGGGGTGCCCACGCTGATCGTCGTCGGGCGGGAGGATAAGCTGACCCCCGTGAAGTACTCGGAGTATTTGCAGCGACACATCCCGGAGGCGACCCTTGAAGTGATTGAAGGCGCCGGGCACATGGTCATGCTGGAGCGGCCGGAGGCGCTCAACGACGCGATCCGGCGCTTCGCGAGGGCGCTTTAACGACCCGAACGAACGTAAAAGGGGGCTGGACTAGAGATGGCGCTGGTCATCACCCAAGCGTGCATCGGCACCAAGGCGACGGAGTGCGAGAAGGTCTGTCCCGTCGACTGCATCCACCCCAAGGAGGGGGAGCCGGGCTTTGAAGAAGTTGAGCAGCTCTACATCGACCCCTGGACGTGCATCAACTGTGGGGCCTGCATGGCCGTCTGCCCGGTGCGGGCCATCTACCCGGAGGAGGACGTCCCCGGCCCCTTCAAGATGTTCATCGAGAAGAACGCCGACTTCTACCGCCTGAGCCTGGAGGAGTTCCACAAGAAGTGGCCCGTGGGCAAGAGCCGGGAACTGCTCCGGCAGTGGATGGCCAAGCAGAAGGCCCAGACGGGGCAGCAGCAGACATCGGCGCAGGCGTCAAGCTAGCTAGCTCGAGCTAGCGATACCCGTGGGCGTGGGGCAGCTTTCGCATCACGTAGAAGACGTGCAGCACCGCGGGGAAGAGCGCCTCCATCGTCTCCGTCGCGCCGCGGGTGCTCCCCGGCAGCGTAATAATGAGCGTGTTTTTCACTAACCCCGCAATCCCGCGGGAGAGCATCGCGTAGGGGGTGCGCTTTTGGCCGTAGGCCCGGGCCGCCTCCATGATGCCGGGCACCTCCCGCTCGATCAGGGGCTTGAGCGCCTCCACGGTCTGATCCGTCGCAGCAAGCCCCGTCCCGCCCACGGTCAAAATCAGATCCACACCCTCGTCCACAAGCCTCTGGACGAGCGCCTTGAGCTTCTCGGGGTCGTCCGGCAGGATGTCGTAGCCCGCGACCTCCACGGAGGGCTC
>WFPR01000187.1 GCA_015487455.1 Candidatus Bipolaricaulota bacterium | reverse complement strand
TGCCTTGGGAGGCGTCCAAGACGCGCTCGTAGGGCTCGAAGAACTCAATATTGAGATCGCGAACGACGGCGTCCCAGAACCACTCGACGTCCTCGGTGGAGCGCCGCACGAGCTCCTCGTACGAGGGGAGGCCGTGCTCGCGCATGAAGCGGGCCACGTTGCTCTTCTCCCGCAGCTCCTTTGGGGGGGTCCAGATGATCTCGCCCTCGTTTGCCTTCGTCCTCGTCGTCATGGCCATCGTCGGCACCCTCCTTGCTCCTTGAGGCTACTGTACCAAGCTTGACAGCGGGGGGTCAATGTGCTATACTTCCATCACGATCGTTGCCCTCCGAAGCGAGCTGCCCGCCGATCGATCCCATCGGCCGCACCGCCGCGGAAGGGCCGATCGACGAGAAGACGCTGTGGGTGGCTGTTCTTGCCGTAGACGGACCGAGTCGGACCATCGCCGGGCATCCCCCGGCGAGCCGGAGGTCGCACGCGCAGGACAGTCCAGTCAAGCAGCAGAAAGGGGGATGTCCGCATGGCCACAGGGACCGTCAAGTGGTTCAACGACGCGAAGGGCTACGGGTTCATCCAGCAGGATGACGGCGGCCCGGACGTGTTCGTCCACTTCTCCGCCATCCAGGGCGAGGGCTACAAGACCCTGCGGGAGGGCCAGGCCGTCGAGTTCGACATCCAGGAAGACGCCAAGGGCCTCCGCGCCGCCAACGTCCGACCGCTGTAAGCGCCGTAACGGGCCGTAGCCGGGTCGATTCAAGCGGACACAAGCGCGAACGCGAGGCGAGCGCCCCGGTTCCGCGTGGGATCGGGGCGCTCGTCCCTTTTCGCCCCTAAGGGGCGCCAACGGCACCCAAAAAGATTGCACGTTGCGCGAAAAGCGCCTATACTAAGGACGCTTCGTCGTCCTTCAACGGGGAAGGCTCAACGCAAGCCCACGCACCAAAGGAGGGGGGATCCAACATGGGCATGACCATGGGCATGGCTGTGAAAGGGGCCCGCTTCGCTCGACCGCTCGTGAGCGCCGTCACGGTGATCGCGCTCCTGCTGGGGGTCGGCGTCGGGGTGGGGCGGCCCGCCTGGGGCCAGATGATCGACCTGTGCGCCTACACGCCGCCGGAGAACCGACTGTCGGCGCTCACGCTGAGCGGCGACTACCGCTACTTCGACGATCGCACCCTGGCCGACACCCAGAACGTCAGCGTCGGGCACCTCACGCTGGAGGGGTTCGCCTGGGCCGAGGGGCCGGAGTGGACCTACAACGTCAGCGGCTCGGCCCGCGTGGAGATCACCGCGGAGGCGATCACGCTGACGACGCTCGTGGACACCGAGGGGACGATCCAGCGCTACTTGAGCGAGCGGCTGTTCGCCTTCGGCGGCGTGGACACGGCCGGGCTGCCGGGGCAGCCGGGGCTGACCGTGAGCGCCCTGGTCGGCGCGGGCTGGGGGCGCTTCCGGGACGTCACGCCGATGGCCAAGGCGATCCGGGCCGTGGCCGCCCTCGTGGAGAAGGGCGTCCTTGAGGGGATGCCTGACGAGGCCACGCTGCTCAAGGTGGCGGAGGCCATCGGCCAGCGGCGCGAGCTGGGGCTGCCGGGCGTCCTCCAAGCCATCGAGAGCGCCCTGGGCGTGCCGCTCGGCGTCGAGGGGGTGCTGACGCTCTCCGACGTGCTGGGGATGGAGCTGGCCCGCTTCTGCGGCTGGGACGTGAGCGCCGCCTTGGGCTACGAGCTGCTCGACCCGACGGGTCAGAACGACGCCGTGCTGCGGCTGCGGACCAACGCGGCCTTCGCCCCGGACGCGAAGACGCAGGCGCTGCTGCGCGCCCGCTGGCGGACCCCGCTCCCCTGGGCGGGTGAGTACGTCTTCAACGGGACGCTCAGCCTGGAGCGGGTCCTCTCGCCCATCGCGGACCTCGGCGCGATGTACCGCCTGAGCCGCGTCCGCTACGTCGACGGCACCACGGAAACCACCCACGCCCTCGACGCCACCTTGAGCTTGGCCCTGCAGGCCAACCTGAGTGTGATCGTCAAGGGCCAGGCCGCCTGGGGGACGGGCTTCGAGGAGCCCGAGCTGGGCCTGAGCGTCGGGTTCCAGTACAGCCTGTTTTAACAGCTTTTAACAGCCTCTTCTGCGCTTACAAAAGCAGCACGGGGGCCGACTGCACGGCATCGGCCCCCTGTTGTTTTTGCCCTCGATTCAGCGATACGCCTCGAGCCCGGTGACGAAGTGCCCCAGGATCAGCGTGTGGATGTGGTCGGTGCCCTCGTAAGTGTAGACCGTTTCTAAATTGGCCAGGTGGCGCATCGACTGGTAGTCGAGCGTGATCCCGTTGCCGCCCAGGAGGTCCCG
>WFPR01000186.1 GCA_015487455.1 Candidatus Bipolaricaulota bacterium | reverse complement strand
GGGCCGGGGGCTGGCGCGGCTCCGGGAGGCGGGCGTGGAGGTCGTGGAGCTGCCCCCCGACGACCCCTTAAGAAAGCAGGCCGAGCGCCTCAACGACATCTACGCGAAGGGGATCCGGACGGGCGAGCCCTTCGTCGCGCTCAAGTACGCGATGACCCTCGACGGGAAGGTCGCCACCCGGACGGGCGAGGCCCGCTGGATCTCGTCGGAGGAGGCCCGGCGCTACGCCCACGCGCTCCGAGCCCGATATGGGGCGGTGCTCGTCGGCGTCAACACCGTGCTCCGGGACGACCCCGAGCTCACCGTGCGGCTCGTCGAGGGCCCCGACCCCGTGCGCGTGATCCTCGACTCCAAAGGGCGCATTCCCCTAGGCGCCCGAGTTCTGCACGTGCGGAGCGACGCGCCCACGGTGGTCGCCACCTGCGCGATGCCGCCGGAGCGGGAGCTCCAACTCAAGAGCTTGAGGACGCCCGTGCCCCTCGAAGTCTGGCGGCTCCCCCCGGACGCCCAGGGGCGCGTGGAGCTGCAAGCGCTGCTCCAGCGGCTCAAGGCGCGCGGGGTTGACAGCATATTGGTGGAGGGCGGGCCGACGGTGGCCGCCTCGTTCGTCGAGGGGGGGTTGGTGGACAAGATCGTCGCGGTCGTGGCGCCCAAGCTCGTCGGCGGGCGGGAGGCGCCGTCGCCGGTCGCGGGCCGGGGCGTCGCCCAAGTGCGTGAAGCCCTCCCGCTCGAGGAGGTCGAGGTGCGGCGCCTGGGCCCCGACGTGGTGATCGAGGGCTACCTCCGCTACCCTTGGGCCGAGATCCGCGACTACCCCGGGAGGCGGGAGGTCCCAGGATGATCGAGCGCTATTCGCTGTCTCCGATGCGGGAGCTGTGGACGGAGCGGGCGCAGTACGAGCGCTGGCTCCAAGTCGAGCTGGCCGTGCTCGAGGCCCAGGCCGAGCGGGGGGAGATCCCTCAAGACGCCGCCCAGGCCGTGAAGGGGCGCCTTCAAGAGCTGACGGATCGGGACGTCGAGCGGGCCAAGCAGATCGAGCGGGAGATCGGCCACGACGTGCTGGCGTTCGTGCGGATGCTCGAGGAGAAGGCGGGCCCCGAGGGGCGCTTCTTGCATCGGGGCCTGACGTCCTACGACGTCGTGGACACGGCCCGCTCCCTGACGATGAAGCGGGGGCTCGAGCTCTTAATTCAAGAGCTGGACGCCCTGCTCGAGACGGTCAAGCGGAGGGCGCTCGAGCACAAGCGCACCGTGATGGTGGGCCGCACCCACGGGATGCACGCGGAGCCCCTCACGTTCGGGCTGAAGCTCCTGCTCTGGTACGCGGAGCTTCAGCGGGATCGGACGCGGCTGGAGGCCGCCAAGGCCGTCATCGCCGTGGGGAAGATCTCGGGCTCCGTCGGGACGTACGCGAACGTCGACCCCGACGTCGAGCGGCGGGTCTGCGAGAGGCTGGGGCTCGAGCCCGCGCCGATCAGCAACCAGTCGCTGCAGCGGGACCGCCACGCCCAGGTGCTCACGACCCTGGCGATCGTGGCGGGGACGCTCGAGAAGATCGCCACAGAAATTCGAAATCTCCACCGCACGGAGATCGGGGAGGTGCGGGAGGGGCGGCCGCACGGCTCCTCGTCGATGCCGCACAAGCAGAACCCCTCCACCAGCGAGACGATCGCGGGCTTGGCCCGCCTGGTGCGGGCGAACGCCCTGGCCGCTTTAGAGAACATGGCCGTCTGGCACGAGCAAGATTTAACGCGCTCCTCCGTCGAGCGCGTGATCCTCCCCGACAGCTTCCTGGCGCTGCACTACATGCTCGTCAAGACGCGGGAGGTGCTGGAGCATCTGCACGTCGACGCGGAGCGCATGCGGCGCAACCTCGAGCGGACGCGCGGGGCGATCTTCTCCCAAGCCGTGCTGCTCAAGCTCGTCGACAAGGGGATGTCGCGTCGGGAGGCCCACGAGCTGCTGCACGAGAAGGCGCTGCAGAGCGAGCGGACGGGGAAGCCCCTCAAGGCGCTGCTTCGGGAGGATGAGCGCGTGCAACGGCTCCTCAGCGAGGAGGAGCTGGATGAGCTGTTCGACCTGCGCTACCACCTCAAGCACGTGGACACGATCTTCGCGCGGTTCTTCCCGTAAACTTGCCGTTTTGTAGCGAAAGCGTTACACTTCAGCATGCCCACGGTAGCCCGTGAGGGGGAGTTCCGCTTCGTGATTTACACGAAGGAGAGCTTGCTCGAACCGCCCCATGTGCATGTGTGGTTCGGCGGGAGGGAAGTTCGAATTCGATTGAACAGCGGGACGTTCATGGAGGAGCCGCCACGGGGAAAGCGAAGGGCAATTCTGGCAGCTTATCATAAGCACGCTCAAGCTATACGCGAGGCTTGGGATCGCATTCACGGACATCGACGGAGGTGACCTCCAATGGCTACGAAGGCCGTTTACGTGCAGGAGGCCGAGCGAATGATGACCCGGGCCGAGCCGACACCCAAGGGCCTGCGGGTGCGGTTCGCCGACGAGAAGGAAGGGGTGATCCCTTGGGAGGACCTTAACTTCCCCAAGGCGGTGGAGTCCATAGCGCTCCCGCACCCCTATGTCATTGAAGCGGTGCTGGTAGACGGGCAGATTGAGGAGATCCCCTGGGACTACGCGCGGCACTATGCCGATCCCGCCTATCGGGAGAAGGCCATCAGGGCCGCCGAGGAGGATCGGCGCATTTTCGGCGCGCGCCTGCGACGCCTTCGCCGCGAGAGGAACGTGAGCCAAGAGGAGCTGGCCCGCCGCTCGGGGGTTTCACGTGGGACGATCGCCCGGATCGAGCTGGGGGAGCAATCCCCTCGTTACGAGACGATCGTAGCCCTGGCGAAGGGGCTTCAAGTTCCGGTGGAACGGCTGCTCGTTGACGAGGAAGTCTCAAGTGCACGGGAAACTCGGCGTTGACGCCCTCTGCCGTCGGGGGTAAGATGGGCAGGCCGTTTCGCTTCGGCCCGACCCGACCCCGACCCGGCCGGGAGGGATCCGCGATGGCCATGGCCAAACCCAACTACCCCAAGCTGACGACGGACGTCCAGGCGCGCGAGGCCGAGGTGCTCGAGTTCTGGAAGGCCCGGCGCACCTTCGAGAAGTCGCTGGAGAAGACGAAGGGCGGGCCACGGTACGTGTTCTACGAAGGCCCGCCCACGGCCAACGGGAAGCCCCACTTCGGCCACCTGATGCCCCGCGTCTACAAGGATCTCTTCCCGCGCTACAAGACGATGCGCGGCTTCCACTGCCTGCGCAAGGGCGGCTGGGACACCCACGGCCTGCCCGTCGAGCTGGAAGTCGAAAAGGCGCTGGGCCTCAACAGCAAGCCGGACATCGAGCGCTACGGCGTTGAGCGCTTCATCCAGAAGTGCAAGGAGAGCGTCTGGGCCTACAAGGCCGACTGGGAGCGCATGATCGAGCGGATGGGCTTCTGGATCGACCTCGAGAACGCCTACATCACCTACACCGACGAGTACATCGAGAGCGTCTGGTGGGCGCTGAAGCGCATCTGGGAGCAGGGGCTGCTCTACAAGAGCTACAAGGTGCTCCCCTACTGCCCCCGCTGCGGGACGCCCCTGAGCTCCCACGAGGTGGCCCTCGGCTACAAGGACGTCACGGAGCCCGCGATCACCGTCAAGTTCAAGCTGGAGGGCCGTCCGCACGAGCACGAGACCGAAAACGAATATGTGCTGGCGTGGACGACCACCCCCTGGACCCTCCCCGGCAACGTGGCCCTGGCCGTCGGCCCCGACATCGAGTACGCCAAGGTCAGGCAGGGCGACGAGGTCTACTATCTGGCCAAGGAGCGCCTGGACGCGGTGCTCGAGGGCGACTACGAGCTGCTCGGGACGCTCAAGGGGGCCGAGATGGAGGGCTGGGCGTACGAGCCCCCCTTCCCCTACCTGCGGGAGCTGCTCAAGGCTGAGGGCGAGGGGGAGGAGCCCAAGGCGTGGTTCGTGACGGCGCAGACGGACGGGATGGTCTCCACGGAGGAGGGCACGGGCGTCGTCCACACGGCCGTCATGTACGGCGAGGAGGACTACCAGTTGGGCGAGCGCCTCGGGCTCCCCAAGCGCCACACCGTCGACTTGAGCGGGCGCTTCATCCCTGAAGTGAAGCCCTACGCGGGGCTGTTCGTCAAGGAGGCGGACAAGCGCATCATCGACGACCTCAAGGCGCGGGGGCTGCTCTACAAAGTGGAGAACTACACGCACGCCTACCCGTTCTGCTGGCGCTGCGACACGCCGCTGCTCTACTACGCCCTGGAGTCGTGGTTCATCAAGACGACCGCGAAGCAGCGCGAGATCATCGAGAACAACAAGCACGTCCACTGGCACCCCGAGCACATCCGGGACGGGCGCTACGGCAACTTCCTGGAGACGATGAAGGACTGGGCGCTCTCCCGCGATCGCTACTGGGGGACGCCCCTGCCCATCTGGATCTGCGAGGGCTGCAAGCGGGAGTTGTGCGTGGGCAGCCGTCGGGAGCTGGTCGAGCACGCCCTCGACAAGGCGCTGGCGGAGCGGGTCGAGTTCCACAAGCCCTACATCGACGAGGTGCGGCTGAGGTGCCCCGACTGCGGGGGGACGATGCGGCGCGTCCCCCAGGTGATCGACTGTTGGTTCGACTCCGGGATGATGCACACGGCGCAATATCACGCGCCCTTTGAAAATCAAAAGCTGTGGCGGGAGCAGTTCCCGGCGGACTTCATCTGCGAGGGGCTGGACCAGACCCGCGGCTGGTTCTACACCCTGATGGTCACGAGCACGCTGCTCTACCCCGACGAGCCCTACCCGCACCCGTACCGTCACGTGCTCGTCACGGGGCTGGGGCTCGACGCGCAGGGCCGCAAGATGAGCAAGTCGCGCGGCAACGTGCTCGACCCGATGGAGTTCGTCGACGAGTACGGGGCCGACACCCTGCGCTGGTATCTCTACTCGGGGAGCGCCCCCTGGCGGGACCGCCCGCTGTCGAAGGAGGGCGCGGCCCGCGTCCGCTACGGGTTCCTGAGCACCGTCGAGAACGTCTACAACTTCTTCGCCCTCTACGCCTCCATCGACGGCTTCGACTACAACGAGCACGCCCTGGCGCTCGAGGAGCGCCCCGCGCTCGACCGCTGGATCGTCTCGCGCTTTGAGCGGACGGCCCGGACGGTCACCCAAGCCCTGGACGCCTACGACGTCGTCAAGGCCACCCAAGCGATCGAGCTGTTCGTGGACGATCTCAGCAACTGGTACGTGCGGGTCTCGCGCCCGCGGTTCTGGGGGTCGGAGTTCTCGCGAGACAAGCGGGCGGGCTACGCCACGCTCTACGAGATGCTGCTGGGGCTGAGCAAGCTGCTCGCGCCGTTCACGCCCTTCCTCGCCGAGGCGATCTATCGGGGCCTGGGCGCCCCCGAGGAGGAGAGCGTCCACCTGTGCGCCTACCCGGAGGGCGACCCTGCCCGCCTCGACGACGAGCTGGAGCGGCAGATGGCCGTGGCGCGGCAGATCGTCTCGCTGGGGCGCGCCGCCCGGAAGAACTGCGGCCTCAAGGTCCGACAGCCCTTGAGGGCGATCACCGTGCAGCACGCGACGGTCCGGGCGCTGCCCGAGGAGCTCGTCGAGCTCATCAAGGGCGAGCTGAACGTCAAGGCGTTGCGCTTCACGGATGAAGATCTAAGGGCCCGACACGTCCGGCCCAGCGTCGAGCCGCGGATGAACGCGATCGGGCCGAAGTTCGGGCCGCTGGCCCCGCGCGTCAGGGCGGCCGTCGAGGCCGCCGACCCCCGGGCGCTGGCGGAGGCGCTTGAGCGCCAGGGCAAGGTCGAGCTCACGGTGGACGGGCGGCGGGTGGAGCTGACGCCCGAGGAGCTGAGGGTCTCGTACGGGACGGAGCCGAAGGCCCCCGTCGCCTTCGACGACGAGTGCGTGGTGGTGCTGGACACGGCGCTGACGCCCGAGCTCCGAGCGGAAGGCCACGTGCGCGAGCTGATCCACCAGGTGCAGCAGCTGCGCAAGAAGGCCGGGTACGAGGTCACGGACCGCATCGAGCTGTACGTGCAGGCCGACCCCGAGCTCCGGCGGGCGATCGAGCAGCTCCGGGAGCGGGTGCAGAGCGAGACGCTGGCCGTGGAGCTCGCGCTGACGGAGCCCCCCAAAGATCGCGTCGACCACGAGGAGGAGCTGAGCGTCAACGGCCTGCGGGCCAAGGTGGGCCTCAAGCGCAAGTCCAAGCCCAAGCCCAAGGGCGAGGGGGAGGGGGAGGGGAAGGCTCCCTCATGAGCGCGCCCCCCGCGCTTCATCTTGATCTTGATGCGAAGAAGATTCAAAGGGCGCTCCCCCCCGACGTCACTCCGTTTTATACGGAGTGGCACGTCTTCGAGCGGGTGGGCTCGACGATGGACGTCGCGCGGGCGCTGGCCGAGCGCGGGCGGGGCGCCCCCGAGGGGACGCTCGTGATCGCGGAGGAGCAGACGGCGGGCCGGGGGCGGCAGGGGAGAGCGTGGCGCTCGCCCAAGGGGGGCGCGTGGTTCTCGCTGATCTTGAGGCCCAACCTCGAGCCGCAGGGTGTGGAGCCGCTCCCCCTCGTGCTGGGGGTCGCGCTGGCCGACGCCCTGCGGCGGAGCTTTGGGGTGCCCGTGCGGGTCAAGTGGCCCAACGATCTATATTTGGAGGGGCGCAAGCTCGGCGGAATCTTGATCGAGCTGAGCGCCTCGGGCGCCCACGTTGACTGGGCGATCGCAGGGATCGGGCTGAACGTGAACAACCCGCCGCCCCAGGGCGTTCGGGAGGGGGCGATCGCGCTGCGGGAGGCGCCGGGTCTGAAGCGCCCCGTCGCGCTGGAGGACGTGTACGCGAGCGCGCTGACGGGGGTGGCGCGGGGGTATCGGCGCTTCCGCGAGGAGGGCTTCGAGCCCGTGCGGGCGGCGTGGTCCGAGGTCTCGCTGCTCCGCGAGGGGGATCGCGTCTGGGTCTGGAATATGGCGGGGCGGGGGCGAGGGCG
>WFPR01000185.1 GCA_015487455.1 Candidatus Bipolaricaulota bacterium | reverse complement strand
GCCTCCACGGCGCGGGCCAGCGCCTCCACGCGCTCCGGCTCCGGCCCCGGGTCGGGGTCGGGCCTCCCATCGCCCTTATCGCCCTCACCGCCCGCCCGAACCCACGCGAGCGAGACACCCCGAGCGTCGCCGGAGAGGGCCCAAAGGGCGTCCAGCGGCAGCAGGACGGCGCCCTCCACGTTAGGGTCGCCCGTCGGCACCAGCACCCCGCTCACGGTGAGCGTTCGGCCCGCGACCTCGAGCGCCTCCCCCGGCTTAAGCCCTAGATCCCGCGCGGCGCCCCGGGTGAGCAGCGCCTCGTCTCGAGCCCCGGGGCGGGGGAAGCGCCCCTGTGCCAGCTCGAAGCGCGGGACGAAGCGGGCGAACGCCCGCACCTCGGGCGCGACCCCGATCACCGTGAGAAAGCCCTGAACGCTTGAGGCGCGGACGGGCAGCGTCCGGCGGAGGAGGGCGCCCACTTCCGCCGCCCCCGGCAGCGCGCCCAGCTCGCCGAGGGCGGGCGGGTCGAGCGGGAGCGTCCCCTTGGAGGCGGGCGCGGGCACCACGAGCACCACGTCGGGCCCCAGTCGCGCCAGCTGGCGCTCCACGGCCCGCTGCACCCCTTCGCTCAGCCCCAGCAGCCCGACGATCGTGGCGATCCCGAGGGCCACGCCCACGACGGTGAGCCCCGAGCGCAGAGGCCGTCGGCGCGCGTTCAGCGCCGCCAGCTTGAGCAGCTCCCAATCGCCCATCAAGGCGAGCGCTCGAACTCGACGAGGTCGAGCCGGAACGTGACGACAAAGGAGCGGCCGAGCGCGCCCAGCGCCGCCACAGGGGTCAGCGACGTGCAGACGTCCAGCGCGCTGGGGCCGAGCCCGCCGCCCTCGGGGCGGTCCGCCTCGAGCTGGAGCCAGGGCGGGAACGGCACCGTCGGCTCGGTCGTGATGGCCAGGAACGTCCGGCGGTCGGGCGCCCTCGGGTCGGTGAGCAGGCCGCAGAGGACGGGCACCCCGGCGATCGTCTCCCGGCCGCCCGTCGTGAACCGCGCCCCGCCCGAGAGCACGTAGAGCTGATTGGGCTGTAGGCTCCCCCGGTTGTCGAGCAGGGCACGCACCGTCTCGTCGCTCAGGATCAGCTGAATTTGGGCTAAACCGTTGGCCACGCCCGTCTCCAGCTCGTCCCGGCCCGCGACGACCTCGTTGGTCGTGGTGACCCTGAGCAGCTCGCGCCCTTGGGCGTCGGCGCCCGCGGGCTCCACCCGCCAGCCGAGCGCGATCGGGTGGCTCAACCCCTCGGTGGCCACCCGGTAGACGGCCCGCACCGTCCCGCCGGGGTAGTTCTGGAAGTACCCGCCCGTCTGCGCCAGCGCGAGCGCCAGCGCGAGGCCCAGTCCGATGGCCACGGCCACCGCCACCGCCACCGCGCTCACGACTCGACCCTGAACGCTCATGCGGCTTGGTCCCCCCTTCCGTCTTTGTCGCCCTGTTTGTCGGGCAGTCGCGCGGCACCGCGAAACTCGGATCAGTGTAACCTGCATTACGGACGAGCGCCGACCCGCGCGGTATAATAGCCTTGTCCCTCTACTGCCCTCTCACCACCGCAAGTGGAGGACGCAGCCCCCGCACCCCTCGGCGGGGGCTTTTTGCCTAAAAGCGTCAGCGCTCCCGCTGCGGGTGGGCGCGCTCGCGGTGCTTCGCCTCCAAGAAGCGCAGCACCTCCGCGTCGAGCACGTCGTGCTCGTGCTGTCTGCGCATCTCGAGGTTCTCGACGTTGTGGAAGTCCTCCAGGGCTTTTTGGGTGGCCTCATCGAGCCGACCCGTGACCTCACCCCGATAGTAGCCCAGATCCCTCAGCATCTCTTGAACGCGCCGGGTGAGCGCCTCGTCGAGCCGGACGCGCTCGCGGGTCTCCCCGAAGTAGAGCTGATGGAGCTGGAGCAAGCGGGCCAGCTCCTCGATGGGCTCGGGGTGGTCGTCGACCCGCAGGTCGATCCAGCGGTCGCTCAGGCCCGCGTAGCCGCCCTTCTCCTTGACGACGAGCAAAGCGGCCGACTGCTGGCCGCGGGCGTCGCCGCCCGCCCGCTGCCCCGCGCGCAGCGCCTCGACCAGCCGCTCGGCCAGCGGGCGATCCCCCGTCCGCTCGAACGCCTCGGCCATCGCCTCCACGACCCGCCCGCCCGCGAGGATGTTCCCCTGGCAGGCGTAGCCCGCGCCCACCACGTGCCCGGCCCAGGCGTAGCACTCGCGGCCGGTGAACGCCGCGGCGCGGCCCTGGGCGTCCACGACGCCCAGCTGGCGGTGCGCCCGCCCCTCGTCGGCCTCCGTGAGCCGCTTTACGACCTCCTCGGCGCTCAGCCCCTGCCGGAGCAGCGCCAGGCCGTCCGGGCCGTAGCGGGGGTTGGCGAACGCCTGGGTGGCGACCGCCCCGACGTTCGCCTCCGCCCAGGGGACCACCGACCCGACGGCCAGGAACTTCGACTGCACCGCCACCCCCCACTCCCGAGCCTCCGGGTCGTACGCCACGATCGAGAACGTCGAGGGCCAGATGGCCGCCTTGGCCGTCGCTCCCGTGCACATCGTCGCTCCCTCCTCTCTCCTTTGTCTGTTTTGTCTGTTGTCTGTTGCGCGCTTCTCGGGGTCACCGTTCGGGGCCCCCGTAGAGGGTTCGGGCCTCGTCGAGCAGGCGCTCGAGCTCGGCGCGCACCCGGGGCGGGACGCCCCGCAGGAACGCCTCGCTCAAGGGGCCGAAGCGCCCGACGCCGAGCAGCCCCAAATGGCCCAACTCCGCGTGCAGCGCGCAGGCGTAGGGGTACGTCCCCTCCGGCGCGTCGGGCGGGATTTTTAGCTCATAGCGTTCGCCCTGGGCCAGCGGGCCGGAGTCCCAGACGGGGCCGCCCGCGGGGACGCCTTGAGGGTACGCGGTCGTGGTGTGCGGGCAGCCCCCCGCGCAGACCCAGCGCACCACGTCGCCGGGCTCGACGAGCAGCACCTCGGGCTCGAAGACGTGGCGCCCCTCGGGCGTGACGACCATGCGCACCTCCCACAGCCGCGGCCTGAGCGCCCGCTCGGGCCGCCGGACGACGACGGTGAGCGTGGCGAGGGCCGTATCGCCGTCGTCGTCCGTGACTTGGAGAATGACGTCGTACGCCCCCGGCTCCTCGTACTCGTGCTGAACGCGGGGCCCCTCCGTCACGACGACCCGCCCGTCGCCGAAGTCCCACGTGTAGCTCCGGATCGCGCCGTCCGGGTCTTGAGATTGAGAGGCGTCGAAGCGCACGAGCAGGGGGGCCTCCCCCTGGACGGGATCGGCGCGCAGTTGAGCCTGAGGGGGGGCGTTCTCCACGGTGATCACGACGGAGGCCGGGGGGCTCTCGTTCCCCCGCGCGTCGGAGGCGACGACGACCACCGTGTAGACCCCGGGATCGTCGTAAAGGTGCTCGACGATCGCGCTTTCGGTCTCCAGCGTCCGCCCGTCGCCGAAGTCCCAGCGGTAGCGCAGTTGAGCTTCGCCCTCGGGAGCGCGGGCCCCCTCGGGGAGCGAGCCTCGGGCCTCGAAGACGACGCGCTTAGTCGGGAGCGTCGCCCCGTCGGGCGGGCGGACGATCGCCACGGTCGGGAGCGGCGGCTCCCGCTCGCAGCCCGAGAGCGCCGCCAGCCCCAGCGCGCCGAGCAGCGCCCCCACGAGCCCCGCCCTCAGCCTCAGCGCCCCGCGCCCCATCG
>WFPR01000184.1 GCA_015487455.1 Candidatus Bipolaricaulota bacterium | reverse complement strand
GGACGGGGGAGGGGTCGGCGGTGACCGTCGTCTACGCGTTGGGAGCGATCGTCTTCGGGGTCGTCGGCCTGCTGTTCACGATCTTCGGGCTGCTGGGGCTCTTGGTCCCGAGCCGCGAGGTGGACTACACCGAGCGCGAGCTGTTTTGGATGACGCTGGCCGGGATCGGGGACATCGTGGCCGCCGCGCTGCTCCTGGGCAGGCTCCTCGGGGTGTAGCTTGATGGCAAGCGTAAGCCCAAACGGGGCGTACGTCTGCGCGCGCTGTCGGCGGCGCCGCCCCTGGGAGGCCTCGCTCTGGCGCTGCCCCGCCTGCGGCGGCCCCCTCGAGCTGGCCGAGCGCCCGCCCTTCCGCCCCGACGCCGTCCGGCCCGACGAGCCCACCCTCTGGCGCTACCGGGCGATGATCCCCCTTCCACCACCACTACCCCAACAACAGCCGCCCGAGCGCGGGAACGCCGAGCCCGTCTCTCTGGGCGAGGGGGGGACGCCCCTCGTTGAAGTTGAGCTGCCCGAGGGGGCGTTCCTCGCCAAGCTGGAGTTTTTGATGCCGACGGGCTCGTTCAAGGACCGCGGCACCGCGGCGTTGGTGAGCTGCCTGAGGGCTTGGGGGGTCGAGCGGGTCCACGACGACTCGTCGGGGAACGCCGCCGCCTCCCTGGCCGCGTACTGCGCCCGCGCGGGGATCGCCTGCACCCTCTACGTGCCCGCCTCCGCCTCGCCCGCCAAGCTCGGGCAGATCGAGGCGTACGGCGCGCGGCTCGTGCGCGTCGCGGGGCCGCGCGAGGCCGCCACGAAGGCCGCGGAGGAGGCGGCCCGAAGGGGCGGGAGCGTCTACGCCAGCCACGCCTATCACCCCTTCATTCTGGAGGGCACCAAGACGCTGGCCTACGAGCTGTGGGAGCAGAGGGCGGTGCCCGACGCGCTCGTCCTCCCGACGGGCCACGGGACCCTCCTGCTGGGGGCGTATCGGGGCTTCCTCGATCTGAAAACCGCGGGGCTGATCGAGCGCCTCCCCCGGCTGGTCGCGGCGCAGGCGGCCGCGTGCGCGCCCCTCCGCGACGCGGTCGAGCGGGGCTTGGACGACGTGCCCCCCGAGTGGGCCGGGCGCCCGAGCGGGGCCACCGTGGCGGAGGGCCTCCGCATCCCGCGCCCGCCGCGGGCGCCCGAGATCTTGCGGGCCCTGCGCGAGACGGGCGGCGCCGCCGTGGCCGTCGACGACGACGAGATCGTGCGCGCCCGGGAGGCGCTGGCCCGCCGCGGGATTTTAGTCGAGCCCACCAGCGCGGTGGCCGTCGCGGGCTGGCGGAAGCTGATCGCCCAGGGCGTCCTGGGCGCGACCGAGCGGGTGGTGATCCCGCTCACGGGCAGCGGGCTGAAGGCCTTACCCTTATCCCCGCCGTCCGCTCCAGCAGGGTGATCGCGTAGGGGCGCCTGGGGTCGGGCTCCCGGTGCTCCTTGACGAGCCGGAACTCCCCCGTCTCCAAGAACAGATCGCGAATCCGCCGGGCGGAGGGCTCGGGGTTCACCAGCACCAGGTGGCCGCCGGGCTCGAGGGCGCGCGCGAGCTTGGCCCGAACGGCCCGGAGCTGGGCCTCCCCGAAGTAGAAGAGCAGCTCGGCGCAGAAGATCAAGTCGTAAGAGGAAGGGCCGCCCAGCGGCTCCCGGGTGACGTCGGCGCGCTTGAGCCGAACGCGCTCGAAGGGCGCCAAGCGCCGCCGGGCGCGCTCGAGGGCCCGCTCGGAGACGTCGAGGCCCACGATCTCCTCGACGACCCCGCGCTCGGCGAGCATCCGGGTGAAGACGCCGACGCTGCAGCCCACCTCCAGCGCCCGCCGATAGCGCCGCCCCTCGGGCAGAATTTTTAAAGTCCGCTCGTACTTGCGCCGCTCGTAGGGGCTCGACTCGTAGCCCCAGGGGTCGGGACTGAGGCGATAGCGCCACTCGAAGTAGCGCCTCGTGAAGAGCCGGGGCCCGAAGCGTCGATAAAGCCGATCGGCCAGCCGGTGGGCCGCCCGCCAGAGTGCCCTCACGTCACGGTCACGGTCCCGCGTCTCAGCCCTCGCTCAACTCACGCGCGTTCGCTCGCTCGCTCACTCAGTCCTCGACGGGCGTCCCGGTGACCATGAGCTCGACGATGCGCTGCAGCGTGGCGACGTCGATCTTCTGGGCGCAGGTCCCGGGGACCGCCTCGTCCTCGAGCCAGAGGCGGAAGGCCGCGCTGGCTTGCTCCTCCGTGATCAAGTTGTCCAGCGTGAGGTCGATCGTCCCCGTCTTGACGTCGTAGTGGGCGATGGCCATCGGCACGCTCAGGCACTCGACGATCTCCACGGCTTGATCGCCCGCGATCGGGTTGCGGAAGGTGGCCAGGCCGCTGATCGCCTCGCCCTTGAGCTCTTTGACGCCGGGCTCGGCGCCCTCGGGGACGATCACCTCGTAGGTCACGAGGCGGACCTCGCCCGCGGGCAGCGGCTCCGGGAAGACCCACTCGGCCCGGCCCTCAAGGGGCGAGAACCGAAAGGGCGCTCGCGCGGGCGTCGGGGCGACGAAGCGCACCTTCCAGCCTTTGGGGAGCTGCTCGACGAGGTGGAGCCCCGGAAGGTCCCGTTCGGGCTTGACGGTGAGCTTCACGGTGAAGACGTTCCCGCCCTTGGCCTTGGGGTAGAGCCGCGCCTTGGGGAGGGGCGCGGCGACCTCGCGGGTCACGGCCACGGGCGCCCGCGCCGGGTCGGTGAGCGGGGGCGGCAGCCCCTCGTCCACGGGGACGCCCAGGAGCGCGTGCATCAGCACCTTTTGGAGGTCGTCGGGCGCGAGCGTCGCGTTGCAGGTGGCCGGGACGTCCTCGCCGCGCCGCCACAGCTCGACCGCCTCGAGCAGCTGCTCTTTCGTGATGCGCTCGTCGAGCTTGAGGTCGACGCGGCCCTCCGGCACCCGAAGGTGGGCGATCGCCACGGGGACGCTCAGGCACGAGACGACCTCGACTTGGGACTCGCCCCCGACGGGGGCGGTGTAGGCGGGCGAGACGCTCGTGAGTGCCCCCTCGACCGTAAAGGGCTTCGGCAGCGGCCGCGCGACGGCCTCGGCGGGCGGGACGCGCACGTCGTAGACGATCGTGCGGGTCTCCCCCGCCTTGAGCCGGGTGGGGAAGAGCCACTGGCCGCTCACGCCCGTGAACTTGAACACCGCGCCGTCGCTGCTCACGGGCTCGAGGACCCAGCCGCGCGGCCACCGCTCCTCCAGCCCCAGCCCGTTGCTCGGGATCTCGACCCGGATGCGCACCACCACGCGGAAGCGATCGCCGGGGCGGGCCTGCGGCGTCGAGATCGCGCGCACGGCCAAGGGCTTGAGGGCCTCGCGCACCTCGAGCGTCCGCGACGCCGTGGCCGTCCGGCCCTGCGGGTCCGTCACGCGCAGCGTGACCGTGACCGCGCCTGAGCGCTCGAACGTGTGCGTGATCAGGGGGTCCGTCGTCCGGGCGTCGAAGACGCCGTCGCCGTCGAAGTCCCACTCGAAGAGCGCGATCTCGACGCCCGCCCCCGAGCGCTCGAGCGAGGGCCGCGCGTCGAAGAGCACGGGCACGCCCACCCGAACGTCCTCGGGCGAGTAGACGAACGCGGCCCGGAGGACGCCGGGCTCCGGCCCTGGCGCCGGGGCGGGCGCTGGAGCGGGCGTGGGGACGGGGGGCCTCCCGACCTCGACGCCCGCGCCCGCGGCCAGCCGGACGGGCTCCGTTAGACTAGGCAGGGGCACCCGCTCGACGCCCACCGCGGGGTCGTTGATCGTGAGGGCCTTCCAGCCCTGCACGCCCAGGAAGAGCTCCGGCGTGACCGTGAGCGCGAACGGCGCCTTGAGCCCCTGCACGATCACCCCGTCGGTGTGGCCCGAGGCCCAGCGCCACTCGAAGACGGCCGTGCCGTCCCGAAGCTCGTAGCGGTCGTTCGGGTCGTCCTTGACGGCCACATAGGCCCCCGGCGGGAGGCCCTCGATCGCCAGGCGGGCGCGGCCCGCGGGCCCGGCGTCCGGCGCGTTGTGGATGATCATCAAGGCCAGCTCGTCGGAGCCCTCCTGCCGATACAGAAAGAGCAGGCTCACCCGCGGCAGCTCGACCCCGAGGGGCGTCCTCGATCGATAGTCCGTCAGCGAGTAGTTGTAGAACGCCTCCGGGCTCAACGGGCCGACGAGGGGGGTGATGGCCTTCTCGAAGTCCCCTTGCTTGAGCAGGACCGGCGGCCCGGCCGTGAGCGGGAGCGGGGACGGCGGGGGCAGCAACCGCGCCCCCGCGCCCACGGCGGGCGTAAGCCCGAGCGCGAGCGCCGCCCCCATCCCCAAGCCTAAGCCCAAGCTCAAGCGCAAAACCCACCCAACCGTCGCGGTCCCCGTCGTTCGTGCCCTCATAGCGCTTCTTACGCTACGCGCGGGGGCGCGGAAGTCGAGGACGCCCGTCCCTCGCTAGCCCGCCATCTGCCGGAGTGCTTCCTCGACCTCGGCGAAGTTCGGCATCACGGTGGGGTCGTCCGTGACCCAGCGGTAGCGCACCACGCCCTCCTTATCGAGCACGAAGACGCTCCGCTTGGCCACGCCCCTGAGGCCCCTCAGCTCCTCGTGGAGCACCCCGTACGTCCGGGCGACTTCCTTGTTGAAGTCGCTGAGCAGCTTCAGCTTGAGCTTGTGCGCGTTGATGAAGGCGTTGAGCGCGAAGGGGCTGTCGACGCTGATCCCGTAGACCTCGGCGTTCAGCTGTTCAAACTTGTCGAACCCGTCGCTCAGCTGGCACAGCTCGTCGGTGCAGACGGGGCTGAACGCCAGCGGGAAGAACGCCAGCACGAGCGGGCCCTTCCCCAGGTGCTCGCTCAGGGTGAACGTCCCGATCGACCGCCCGTCGCACAGCGGCAGGGTGAAGTCCGGCGCCCTCTGACCCACCTCTACGGCCATGGATTCTCGCCTCCTCCCCTTTTCGGGTGTCCGTTGTCCGCACGAACTGCACGAACGCCGCGCGAATCGGACGCCACGCGACGTGGGCCCCATTGTAGTCAGCCCCGCGGGGAGGCGCCAAGTGGACGGGCGATTCGGGGTTGAAACGGGCCCGGCGGCGTGCTAGAGTAGGGCCTCGGCGATGGCCTCGGAGCGAGCAGAGCGAGCCCGACAACGAAAGGTGAACGAGCTGAGCTGGCTGATCGGCGGGGCGCAGGGGAGCGGCGTCGACTCGGCCGCCAGCGCCTTCGCCAAGGCGTGCGCCTTCGGCGGCCTGCACGTCTACGGGCAGCGCGAGTACCACAGCAACATCATGGGCGAGCACAGCTACTACCCCATCCGGGTGAGCGCCCGCCCCGTCGCCGCCCTCTCGAGTCAAGTCGATCTTTTGGTCAGCTTCGACGCCGAGACGGTCTTCCTCCACGCTCAAAGCGTCGTCCCCGGCGGCGGCGTGATCTACGACCCCAAGCTCGCCCCGACCCCCCTGGATCGGGTCCCCACGCTCGAGGCCCGCGCCCGCGAAGATTTAAAAACGTTCCTTGAGGAGCGGGGCCAGGGGGAGACGCTGGAGGACCTGCTCGCGATCGTGAAGGCGGATGGGGTGCGGCTGTACCCCGTCCCCTACGACGAGCTGATCCAGGCGCTCGCCAAGGAGACGGGGGAGCCCATCAGCAAGCTCAAGAAGACGGCCAACACGCTGGCCGTGGCCGCCTCCTGCGCGCTCCTGGGCTACGGGCCCGAGTGGCTCGAGCGGGCTTTAAGCGACGTGTTCCGGGGCAAACAAAAAGTCGTGGAGCTGAACGTCCGGGCCGCCGAGCTGGCGTATCGCTACGTTCAGGAGACGTTCCCCGACGATTTCCCCGTGCGGCTGGAGCCCGTCCCGGCCGACGGGACGCGCGTGCTGCTCACGGGCAACCAGGCCGTCGCGTTGGGGAAGCTCGCCGCGGGCTGCAGCTTCCAGACGTACTACCCGATCAGCCCGGCGACCGACGAGAGCACGTATCTGGAAGCCCACCCGACGGTCGCGCTCGCGCTGAACGCCCGGGACGGGCGAGACGGGCGAGACGGGCAGAAGGAACGGGAGGGGGCGCTCGTCGTCGTCCAGACGGAGGACGAGATCTCGGCCATCGACATGGCGATCGGGGCGGCGATCGCGGGGGCGCGGGCCGCGACGGCCACCGCCGGGCCGGGCTTCTCGCTCATGGTCGAGGGCTTGGGCTTCGCGGCCGCCTGCGAGGTGCCCGTGGTGATCACGCTGTACCAGCGGGGCGGGCCCTCCACGGGCCTCCCGACCCGCACCGAGCAGGGCGACCTCTGGTTCGCGGTGTTCGCGGGCCACGGCGAGGGGCCGCGGCTCGTCCTCGCGTCCGGGGACGTTCAAGAGGCGTTCTACGACGCGATCCGGGCCTTCAACTGGGCCGAGCGCTTCCAGATGCCCGTGATCCACCTCCTGGACAAGTCGCTGGCCTCGACGACCCAGACGCTGTCCGCGTTCGATCTAAAAGGCGTGCGCCTGGAACGGGGCAAGCTCCTCACGGAGGCGGAGGTCGCGCCGCTGAGCGAGGGCGGCGCGATCCGGCGGTTCCGCTTCAGCGACGACGGGGTCTCGCCCCGCACCCGGCCGGGCACCCCCGGCGGGATCTTCTGGATGACCAGCGACGAGCACGACGAGTGGGGCCACATCACCGAGGACCCCGTCACCCGGCGGCGCATGATGGAGAAGCGCTTGAAGAAGCTGGAGACGGCCGCGCGCGAGATCCCTGCCGCCGACAAGCTGAACGTCTTCGGCGATCCCGACGCGGAGGTCGTGATCGTGAGCTGGGGCTCGCCGAAGGCGGCCGTCCTGGAGGCGATGGAGGGCCTGCGGGTCGAAGGCCTTGCCGCAAAAGTAAAATTCGTGCAGGTGCGGCTGATCTGGCCGCTGCCCGCCGACGCCCTCCGGGAGCACCTCGAAGCCGCGAAGCTCAAGATCGCCGTCGAGAACAACTTCTCGGGGCAGCTGGCCCGACTCATTCAGATGCAGACGGGTCTTCAGTTCGACCACCTGGTGGTGAAGTACAACGGGCGGCCGATGGCCGTCGAGGAGCTGGCCGAGGCTCTTAAGGCGTGCGTGGCGGGCAAGGCGCCCGCCAAGGTGGTGCTGACCCATGGCGCGTGACGTGCGCGAGTACAAGACGGACGTCCACAACAACTGGTGTCCGGGCTGCGTCCTGCCGGGGACGCTCATCCACACGAACCCCGATCTCAAGCCCATCGAGGCGCTCAAGGTGGGCGACAAGGTGCTGGGGCTCGACGGGCGCTACCACCGCGTCACCGAGGTGTTCCACCACCGCCATCGGGGGTGGATGTACCGGGTGAGGGCCAAGGGGCTGGGCGAGGTCGTGCTGACGCCGGAGCACCCCGTGCTGATCGCCCGTCGCGAGCACCCGAAGCGGCACAACGAGCGCTTCGACCTCGTCTGGGTGCGCGCCGATCGGCTCCGCAAGGGGGACTACCTCGCGTACCCGATCCCGACGGACGTCCGGGACGTCGAGCGGCTCCCGCTGCCCGAGAAGCTCCCGATGGACCGCCGAAGCGCTCCCCTGCCCGACGCGGTGCCCGTGACCGGCGACTTCCTGCGGCTGGCCGGGTACTACCTGGCCGAGGGCTGGATCGACACCCGCTCGGGGGCCAAGGGCGGGCTGGACGCCTTCGTCGGCTTCGCCTTCCACCACGAGGAGCGCGACCTCGTCGAGGACGTGCGGCGGATCGTGAAGGGGCTCTTCGGCCTCGACGTGGCGGTCCAGGAGCGCCCTCGCGCCCACCAGGTGGCGGCGCTGATCCACTCGTCGCGGCTGGCGCGGGCGTTCCGCGGCTGGTTCGGGAGCGGCGCGCAGGCCAAGCGCCTCCCGCCCTTTATGCTGCTCCTGCCGTTGGAGAAGCAGCGCGAGCTGCTCAAGGGGCTCTGGCGGGGCGACGGCTGGCTCGACCCCCGGCGGGCGCGGGCCCACTACAAGACGATCTCTCGGGTGCTCGCGGAGCAGGTCAAGCTCCTGCTGCTGCGCCAGGGGATCGCGCCCGCCGTTTACACGAGCCGGGCCTCGGGGAGGCACAAGGCGAGCTACACGGTCTTCGTCACGGGACGGCGGGACGTCGGACGGCTGCGGGCCGTGCTGGGGCTCCCGCCCCTCGACTTCCCCGCGGGCAAGCCCCCCTCGACCCTCTTCGCCGAGGAGATCGTGCCCGCCGGGGCCGATGGGGCTTCCCCGCCTCACGAGCCCGAGCGCGGACAGGGGGCGAGGAGACGGCATCGGTTCCTGATGGTCCCCATCGCGGACGTCCGGCGCTTCGAGTACGACGGGGAGGTCTGGAACCTCGAGGTCGAGGGCGTCGAGTGCTACGTGAGCGAGTGCGCGACGCTGCACAACTGCGGCGACTTCGGGATCCTGAACGCCGTCCAGATGACGCTCGCCCGCATGGACCTGGAGCCCCATAAGGTCCTGCTCTTCTCCGGGATCGGCTGCTCGGGGAAGACGCCCCACTACGTGAAGGTCTACGGGGTGCACACGCTGCACGGGCGGGTCCTACCCTTCGCCACGGGGGCCAAGCTGGCCAACCCGGAGCTCACGATCATCGCCGTCGGCGGCGACGGCGACGGCCTCGGGATCGGGGCCGGGCACTTCGTCAACGCCGGGCGGCGCAACGTCGACCTCACGTACATCATCCACGACAACGGCGTCTACGGCCTCACCAAGGGGCAGGCCTCCCCCACGTTGAGGCTGGGCGTCAAGACCAAGGGCCTGCCGCAGCCGAACATCAACGAGGGGGTCAACCCCCTGATGCTGGCGTTCGCCGCGGGCTTTACGTTTATCGCGCGGGGGTACGCCTTCGACATCCCCCATCTCGTGCAGCTCATTCGGCAGGCGATCGAGCACAAGGGGCTGGCCTTCGTCGACGTGCTGCAGCCCTGTCCCACCTACAACGACCTCAACACCCGCGAGTGGTACAACGCGCGGGTCTACAAGCTCGAGGACGAGGGCTACGACCCCGTAATCGAGCCGGGGATGGACGAGGCCGAAATCCAAGAGAAAATCGTGCGCTTCCTGCAGAAGGCCGCGGAGTGGGGCGAGCGCATCCCGATCGGGGTGCTGCTCAAGAACGAGACCGTGAGCACGTACGAGGAACGCATCGCTCAGCGCCTGCCCGTCTATCCCCAAGCCGCCCCCGCGACGCGTCCCATCTGCGATGAGGACGGGAAGCCCCTGGCGGACCTGAGCGCCCTCCTCGACGAGCTGCGGGTGGTTTAGCCGGGTTTATGACTTCAACCTCCAAGGGCTTTCCAAGCTTCCACGATTTGCCGATAAAACTTTTTATTTTGCATGATCTTTGTGCGTAGGGTGGGGTCAGAAATCGACTTCAGCTCCCGGCGGACCCGCTCATACGCGTGCTGCAAGGCACGCTTGGCCACGCGGGGATGGCCCGCCGCCTGGGCCGTCTGGAAGTGGGTGAACCAGATCCCCTCCGCGCTGGGGATGTCCAATCCTTCCCCCTCAAGCAGGCGCACGGCCCGGCGGGAGAGACGATAGGCCCGATCCACGTCGCCGCGCTCCCGATAAAGATCCGCCAAATGCGCCAGCGCTCGGACCTCCACCGTGCTGAACCCCAGGCGACGGCTGCGCCGCTGCGCCTCCCACAGCCGGGCTTCGGCCTCATCAGTCCTCCCCAAGTGCCAAAGGTCCACGCCGCAGTTGAGAAGCAGGCCGACTTCTCCCTCGGCGTCGCCGATGCGGCGACACAGCTCCAGCGCCCGCTCGGCCACCCTCAGAGCCTCGCGGTGTTCGCCCAACTTGCCGAGCGTCGTGTTGAGGTTGATAAGCGCCGTCGCTTCCCCAAAGGTATGCTGAATCTTTCGGAAGACCTCGGCGGCCTCCTCGTAGAGCGTCTTTGCTCGATAATATTCGCATATCTCATCATAGATAAATGCTAAATTCAATTGAATGACTATAGCCTCACCGAGAAGGCCTAGCTCTCGGGCTATCTCTAAGGATTGCATGAAATAATTTAACGCTTTATTGAAATTCCCAACGTTGGTATGAGCACCTCCCAAGCCCGATAGCAGGTGCAGGCGCTCAAGGGCTGAGAGGACCTCCTGTCCCTCCCTCCAAGCGCGCTGGAATTCGTGCAACGCATCCTGATTTTTGCCCAAGCGGGAGAGCGCCCAAGCTCTCTCGTAGAGCGTCCGACTCCGATAACGCCTGTCGCCCAGGGCCTCTGCAAGCGCGCAAGCCCCCTCGATGGTGTGGAGGGCTTCGGGATAGCGGCCTCGATATTGGTCGCACTCCGCCAGCGCGATGAGGGCCTCGATCTCTCCTCGACGGTTCCCACGCTCCCGGTGAAGCCGAAGCGCCCGCTCCGCCGCCCGACGGGCCTCCTCGTACCGCCCGAGATGGATGCGGAGGTTCGCGTAGCGGACGAGGACGCGGGCTAGCAGAGCGGGCTCGCCCACGCGGGCGTGGAGCGCTTCGGCCAGTTGTAGCGCCTGCTCCAGCGCGGTTTCCTGCTCCTGCACTCGATCTTCATAGTCGTACTGCTCCGCGCGGGCCAGGAGGAGCTTGCACAAGGCTTTTTGCTTGTAGAGGCCCCCTTTCGGTTCTGATCCTGCTCCCACTCCCGCTTCCCCTTCTCTCTCCCCCTCGACGCCGACCGTCCCGCGCTCGTACAGCTCCTTGAGTTCCGCGTAGAGCTTCTTTAGGTCGGCGGAGGGCTCGACGTGGATCTCCGTGCGGCACAGCGCTTCATAGCGCGCGAAGACCTGAAGGGCTTGGTGCAGTTCCCCGCGGCCCCAGTGGACGAGCATCAGCTCCCGGTGGGCGGCCTCGTCGTAGGGGGTGGCGCGAACCCAGGCTTGGGCGCTCTGTAAAGCGAGGTCGCGGTCCCGCACGGCGCGGGCGTGCTCGGCCATGAGCCGGAGGGCATGGGCGTAGCGCTCCCGAAGACGTTGCCGTTCCTCCAGGACCCACTCGTGCTCGAGGCCGGGGAGCAGCTCGTCACGCCCGTGGGTGTACAAACGGAAGGCTCGCTCCAACAAGCGACGGCGCTTGTAGGACTCCGAGGGTTCGCGTTCGGCTTGCTCGACGAGGCGGTAGAACTCCTCGAGATCGATGCGGGGCTTCCGGGCGAAGCGGAGCCGGACGTGGGGGCGGTCGCGCTCCAGCTCGACGTCCAAGCCGGAGTGGGCCTCCGAGAGGCGTTGGAGGCCATGCTTGAGGTAGCTCAAGTAGACGGAGAGGAGGGCGCGGGCCTTGGCGTCGGGGTGCTCCGGCCAGAAGGCGGTGATGAGCTGGGAACGGGTGGCGGTGTAATGGGGTTGGAGGAGCAGGTAGCAAAAGAGGGCAAAGGTAGTAGAGTCACGGAAGTGTGTCTTCTCACCCTTCCATAAGGGGGCGTCGGCCCTGCCACATGCATGGATTAGCATGATTTACCACAAAAATGTTTAGAATAGAATGTTAATATTGTGTTAAGAGTCCACCAATAAGAGTTGAAAAAGATTATAGCAGATAAAGGCCAGCAATGTTAATGGAGGTATTTCAATGATTCCATTGAGTAAAGAAGGCATTACCTCTTTTATGGTTAAAAAGGTTTTTATTGTTAGCGTCCTCCTCCTTGCTCTGATAGTTTATATGCACATGAAAGTGCCAGCTCAACAAGGTGTTAAGCCATTCTTAGAGTTCCCTGTAAAGGGATACACTCCTTATACTGCACCTATTAGTTCAGTATTTGATCATTCTATGACTACTGGTAGGTATTCTGCAGATGGGATAGTAATTGCTTATACAGGCGAGAAAGGAAGTAAAGGAAGGGATGATGATTGTAAAGAGGGAGATGGTGAGAAGTTCATTGTAAATGGATCTTATACAGGTACTCAAAAGAGTACAAGTAAGAAACTTTGTTATGAAGGACATCCTGGCATTGACTTTAGATTTAAGAAAGGCACAGAGATTTATGCTGCTGCGGATGGAGAAGTCATTGCAGTAAGCATAAATTGCAAAGAGGGGGATAGGGAGTGTGGTGGGCGCTGGGGAAATTATGTGAAAATAAGGCATCCGAATGGATATTTAACAGCATATCTTCATCTCCTAGAGGACTCGATTCCCGAAAGATTTCATAATGCAAGCATACACAATCCAATACGTGTTTTCAAAGGAGAATTAATAGGTAAAGTAGGAAACACAGGATACAGCTTTGGTCCGCACCTGCACTTTGAAGTACAAAACTCTGATAATATTTCAGTCGATCCATATGGTTGGTTAGGTCCATTTCCTGATCCATATACTCGTGCCAAGAATGTAAACTTGTGGGTCAACGGTCAACAAGGCATTTTAATAAAGTCTTCTAATAGACTCGAGGTTTACTGGTTGCAGAACGGAAAGCGCTACTGGGTTATGAATCCTACTGTAATGGAAAAGATGTGCAGCAACCCTAAGGATCCTAATGAATGCATTCCCGGATGGGGAAGCCACAGAATTATTGAGTTCCCTGAGGAAACCATCCAAAACATCCCCGAAGGGCCTAACTTTATCTTACTCCCCAATTTAGCAGATGACAGTATAAAGCCTTCATGTCCTCCTGAAGAAGGCAACGCGTGCTCAAATGGACTGCTAATTCGGCAGAGAGAGGACACCAAGGTTTATGTAATTCAGGATGGCCAACGTCGTTGGATACCTAGTGCGCAAATTTTTATGGAACAAGGATTCGATTGGAATGACGTTATTGAAGTTACACCGGCGATTATGCAAATGATCCCCGAAGGGCCGCCCCTCGGTTCAGAAGTAGTACGCTCTCAAGGATTTGAGCCGGGATGGAATCTCTTCTCCGTTCCATTCGTCTCCATCAACGTGCAAGACCTCTGCGATGACCTTGTCCCATGTAACCCGGTTTGGCACTGGGACCCCATGCAAGGTAAATATCAGAAAGCAAACGACCTTCAACGGGGGAAAGGTTATTTTGTCTATGTAGAGAGCAGCAGTTACTTACAAGTACAAGGGATCTTAGTAAACGATCCTGAGTACAAGATCCGCCTTTACAACGGCTGGAACATGGTTGGGCAACCCTATGATTATGCTGTTCGACTTGCCGACTTTCTCTTTCAAGCTTCAGAAAGTGAAAGCCCGATTCCCATAGGACAAGCAATAGCCGGGGGATTGATCAGGCTTTATCTGTTCCAGCAAACGAACACCTTTGTGTGGTACGACGTCAACGTATTCACAGGTGAAGTTTACCGCACAGCCTGGGATCCTGATGCGAAGAAATACTCCCCTTGGGAGAAGACCTTCATTTCTGCAGATCAAGTTACCCTGAACGCCTGGCAGGGGATGTTTGTCAAAGCCCAAGGAGGCTGGCTAATCGTCCCTAATCGCCCAGCGGATATGCCCTTTGAATTGCCAAGCTTTCGCGCTCCCGTCACTTGGAACCCCGACCGCAGGACTTTTCCGAGTCCGAATCTGCTGCCACCTCCACCCGGTGACGGTGAAGGCCCAACCTCACCATCTGTTAGCAATGTTACGCCCACTACGCTCACCTTGGGAGATCAGGCATCCGTAACCCTGATGGGTACTGGTTTGACCCAAGTCACCGGCCTCGATTTCGGTCCCGGTGTTCAAGTGCTCGACTTCACCGTCGTCAGCGACACCCAAATTGACGTGACCGTAAGCGTGGAGCCTACAGCTTCGCCGGGTCCTCGTGACATCACTCTCATCACCTCGAACGGGACATTTACCTTCTCCGGCTGGATCACCGTGGAGGCCCCGCCGTGGCCCCAGGACCTCGTCGTCTTCCGCGAGATGGGCCGCTGCATCCTCACCCCGCGCGGCGGGATGGCCCTTAAGATGATCATGCTTC
>WFPR01000183.1 GCA_015487455.1 Candidatus Bipolaricaulota bacterium | reverse complement strand
CTGCTGAGGCGGAGGGGTGGGGGGTGTGTGTGTCATCGGCCCAGGTACACCTCCGCGACGCGCTCGTCGTCCCGGATCTCGTGAGGGAGGCCCTCGCAGAGCTTCGTCCCCTCGGCCAGCACGATCAGCCGCCGACAGAGGTGGAAGACGGTCTGCAGGTCGTGGCTCACGATCAGGAACGTCCGCCCTTCTTGGTGCATGGCCCGGATGACCTCGTGCAGCTGGACCTTGAGCTTCGGGTGGACGCCCGCGAACGGCTCGTCCAGCAGGATGATCTCGGGGTCGAGCATCAGCACCCGCCCCAGCTCCAGCAGCTTCTGCTGCCCGCCCGAGAGGTTCCCGGCGTACTCGTTCTTGAGGTGGTCGAGGCGCAGCAGCCTCAAGATCTCGAGGGCGCGGGGCCGCGGGTCGCCGTCCCGCTGGGCGCTGACGCTGGCCCCGGCCCCGGCCCCGGCCCTGGCGAACGCCGGGACCAGCAGGTTCTCCAGCACGGTCATCCGGCGGAAGACTTGGGTCACCTGAAAGGTGCGCCCCAGGCGGCGTTGGGCGATCGCGTAGGGCGGGAGGCCGTCGATCCGCTCGCCCCGCAGCCAGATCTCGCCCGAGGTGGGCTTGAGCACCCCCGAGATCATGTTGATCGTGGTGGTCTTCCCGGAGCCGTTCGGGCCGATCAGCCCGACCAGCTCGTTCTTCTGAATCGTGAAGGACACGCCGTTGACGGCCCGCACCCCGCCGAACTCCTTGACGAGCTTCTTCACCTCGAGGACCGTCCCCTTTGCGCTCGCCCTTGCGTTCGCGTTCGGGCTCATCGTGCCCCCTCCTCGGGGACGGGCGTCGGCGCCTCGGCCAGCCGGAACTCCTCGTCGGGCTCGGGGCGACGCACCTCGACGCGCCGCCCGGCCAGACGTTGATACAACGGGTAGATCAGCCCGTTCTGCGAGAAGCGCAGGATCACGACCAGGGCCAGCCCGAAGATCACCAGCCGCCACATCCCCAGCGCCCTGAAGTACTCCAGCAAAAACTCGACGAGCGCGGCCCCGATCACGGCCCCGATCAGGCTCTCGATGCCGCCGATGACGGCCATCGCGATGATCAGCCCCATCCGGGAGAGCTCCATCAGGCTGTTCGGGGTGATCGTCCCGACATAGTGGGCGAAGAACCCGCCCGCCACCCCGGCGAAGAAGCTGCTCACCACGAAGGCCATCAACCTGTACTTGACGACGTGGACGCCGAGGGCGGCCGCGGCCGTCTCGTCCTCCCGGATCGCCCGGAAGAAGAGCCCGTAGCGCGAGCGCAGCAGCAGGCCCATCAGCGCCAGCGAGACGAGCAGCAGCCCCAGCATCGTGTAGTAGAACGCCAGCTTGTCGTCGGGCGAGAAGAGATAGGGGACGGTCAGGCCCATGTCGCCCCGGGTGAGCTCGTACTCGGCGTTCAGGATGATGCGCACGATCTCGGAGAAGGCGATGGTGAAGAGGGCCAAATAGGGCCCGCTCATGCGCAGCACCAGCGCCCCGATGAGCAGCCCGATCCCGGCGGCGACGACGGCGCCCACGGCGATCGTGAGCGGGATCGGCAGCCCGAACTTGAGCACCAGCAGGGCCGAGGTGTACGACGACAGCCCGGCCAGCGCCATGGTCGCGAACGAGAACTGGCCGCAGAAGCCCGCCAGCAGCGTCCAGGAGGCCGTAAGCAGCGCGTAGTACAGCGCGATGATCGCGACGTGCTGCCAGTAGGGCGTGAGCGCCCACGGCAGCCCCACCGCCCCGAGGAGCAGCAGCGCGCCCAGCGCCAGCCCCAGCGCCCGCGCCGGGGCTGACGCTTGGGCTTGCGCTTGTGCTTGGGTCTGGGTCTGCATTTGCGTTTGGGCGTCTGCGCGCATCGGGATCACTCCATGCGGACGTGCCGCTGGCCGAAGAGGCCGGTGGGCTTGACGAGCAGCACCAGCGCCAGCAGCAGCACGCCGAAGGCGTTCTTGTACGCCAGGCCGCGCGTCGGGTCCAGCAGATACACGGAGCCCAGGCTCTCGATCTGGCCCAGGAGCAGCGCGCCCAGGATGGCCCCGGGGATCGAGCCCATGCCGCCCAGCACGATGATCACGAACGACTTGACGCCGGGCAGGATGCCCATGCTCGGCGAGACCAGAAAGATGGGGCCGATGAGCGCGCCGGCCCCGCCCGCCAGCCCGACACCCAGCCCGAAGGCCAGGCGGTTCATGCGGTGGGGGTTGATCCCGACGATGGCCGCGGCATCGCGATCTTGGGAGACGGCCTGCAGGGCCCGCCCCACGAACGTCCGCCCGATCACCCAGAGCAGCCCCAGCATCAGCGCGGTGGCCATCCCGGCCACGACCAGGCGGTCGTTGTCGAGCGTCAGGGGGCCCAGGGTCGTGACGCCGGGGGCGAAGTCGGGCGGCTTCTTCGTCCAGGGGCCGAAGAGCGCCAGCGCCAGGTTCTGCATCAGGATCCCGAGCCCGAAGGTCATCAGGATGGCGTACTCGTCCTTGCGCTCGACCTGGCCCGTGTAGAGCGGCTGGAGCAGCAGCAGGTGCACGACCACCCCGACGACGAACACGAACAGCATCGCCAGCAGCACGCTCAGCAGCGGCGGCACCCCCAGCAGCGTCGCGAGGTAGTACGACGCGAAGGCCCCCGCCATGTAGAACTGCCCATGGGCGAAGTTGACCAGCTTGAGCACCGAGAAGATGAGGGCCAGCCCCGAGGCCATCAGGGCGTAGAGCAGCCCGATGATCAATCCGTTGACGACCTGCGCCCAGAAGAGCTCCATGCGTTCACACCTTGAGCGTCCCGCGCGTTTGGGGGAGGGGGAGGGAGGGGCGTCCGTCCCCTCCCTCCGCCCTGCCCCTTCCCGTGCCGTGTGGCGCTCAACGCCTGCGGCTACGCTACGGCTTACGGCTTCAAGTACAGCGGCCAGATCATGTGGGCGTCGTCGGGCTTCTGGCCGACCTCCGTGTACTGGATGAGCACGGCGCGGATGCCCGGCCACTGGTGGTACATGTAGGCGGGCTCGCGCTGGGTCGAGAAGTAGATCGTGCCGAGGACGCCGTCGTACTCGATCTGCTCCAGCGCGGCGACGATGGCGTCGGGGTCGGTGGAGCCCGCCTGCTCGATGGCGGCCGCGAGCACCTTGATCGCGTCGTAGGCCTCCATGGCGGCGAAGGTCGGGGTGCGGCCGTAGCGCTCCTCGAACGCCCGCTGGAACTGCTGGATCGCGGGGGTGGCGCCGAGCAGCGGGTGGAAGCCCCGCTTGGTGATGGTGAACAGCCCGGCCTCGCCGGCCGTCTCCCAGAACTCCGGCTGGAGGATGCTGGTGCTGACGGCCAGCATCGCCGTCGAGCGCGTGGTGGCCAGGCCCACCTCCGCGGCCTGCTTGACGATCAGGTAGCCGCCCGTCCCCGTCACGATGTTGACGACCAGGTCGGGGTTCTGGGCCTTGAACTGCAGCAGCTGCGGGGTGAAGTCGGGCACCGTCCGCTCGACGCCCACCGACGTGTACTGAATGCGCTCGCCGTAGAGGTTGGGCTTGGAGGTCAGCTCGGTCTTGAGCACGCGGTCGACGTCGATGCCGAAGTCGGTCAGCTCGTAGATGGCCACGACGTTCTTGAAGCCCGCGGCCCGGATCCAGTCGGCGACCTTGGTGTAGAAGAGCGAGACGGCCGGGGCGATCCGGAAGACGTAGGGGTACTGGGCGGCCGTCAGCGAGTCGGACCACGCCTCGGCGATGACGAAGGGGAGCTTGCGGACGTTGGCCACCTCGATCTCGGCCTTGGCCACGGCGCTGTGGAACTCGCCCGCGACCCCCACGGCCCCCGCGTCGGCCAGGCGGTTCATGGCCGCCGCGCCCTCCTCGGGCAGCCCGCGGGTGTCCTCGAACTGGAGCCGGACCTCCCGGCCCAGCACCCCGCCCTGGGCGTTCAGCTCGTCGACGGCCAGCTCCATGGCCATCCTCATCTCGGCGCCGCTCTCGGCCGCCCCCGGCTCCGAAAGCGGCCCCACGCCGCCCAGCAGGATGGGACCCCCCTGCCCCTGCAACCCGACGGGGCTCATCGCGACCAAGGCGACCGCGGCCAACGCCAACACCCCAACTCCGAGCCTCCTCAGCATCTGGATCCCCTCCTTTGACGGTTTTCCCGGGTTCCCGTGTGCCCGTGTGCCCGTTTGGCGGGTTCGCAGGTCATGTTGCGTCCTCTTCCCGTTCGCCGATCACCCCCCTTCTCCGCCTCTCGTTCACTCGCTCACTTGCTCACCCACTCAGCCCCCGGGCAGCTCGGCCCGCGGCGGGGTGAAGACGTTGAGCGTGACGACCTCCTCGCCCAGATCGTCGGGGACGATCGCGCCGTGGGGCTCGTTCGCCTCGACGAACGCGACCTCCCCCGGCCCGAGCTCCAGCCGCTCGCCCTGGGGCGTCGTGAGGATCAAGCGCCCCTGGAGCACGACGGTGAGCTGCTCCGCCTCGTGGCGGTGCACGGGGAACGCCGCGCCGGGCGGGTAGCGGTACTCGACCAGCTCGAAGCGCCCGTGGCGGGCCACCCGCCGCCGGACGCCCCCCGCCAGCTCCTCCCTGGCCAGCGCCGCCAGCTTGAGCTTCTTCATCGTTATCGTTCTGCCTTCAGCCCGTTCCCGTTGAGGCTCCCAGCGCGGCCTCGACGGCCGCCTTGAGCTTCTCGACCAGCTCGTCCAGCTGCTCGGGCGCGATGACGAGCGGCGGGGCGATCAGCACGTGGTCCCCGCGCACCCCGTCGGCGGAGCCCCCGCCCGGGTAGACGTAGAGGCCCCGTTCGAGCGCGGCCTCCGCGACCCGCTGGCGCACCCGGGCCGTGACGGGGAAGGGCTCCTTGGTCTTGCGATCGCGCACGAACTCGACGCCCAGGAGCAGCCCGCGGCCCTCGATCCGGCCCACGTGCGGGTGCGCCCCCAGCGCCTCGCGCAGCCCCCCGAGCAGGCGGTCCCCGAGCTCGGCGGCCCGGCGCACCAGCCCGTCGCGCTCTACAATCTCGAGGGTCGCGGCCGCGGCGGCCGCGGCCACCGGGTGCCCTCCGAAGGTGAACCCGTGGACGAACCCCGGCCCCTCCGGCGGCTCGGCCTCGACCAGTTCCCGATAGAGCGCCTCCGGGACGAGCACCGCGCCGACGGGGACGTAGCCCGCGCCGAGCCCCTTGGCCGTCACGATCAGGTCGGGCACGACGCGGCCGTGCTCGATCGCCCACCAGCGCCCCGTCCGCCCCAGCCCGCTCATCACCTCGTCCGCGATCAGCAGCAGCCCG
>WFPR01000182.1 GCA_015487455.1 Candidatus Bipolaricaulota bacterium | reverse complement strand
CCCCGCCACTCCAAGCCCGCCCAGGCTAGCCGGAGCTCCGTGGCGGCCACGAACCGCTGGCTGGCGTCGCTCGGGCTGCGGACGAGCCGGTGCTCAAGCGCCTGGGTCAGCCGCCCCTCTCCCGCCCTGGCCCCGGCCGCGGCCCCGATCGGGGCCTCAGCGGCCTCGGCAAGGAGCCAAAAGGCGAACAGCCCGCTGTAGACCCCAAGCGCCGACCCCCAGCCCCGCCGGGCTCCTGCCCCTGCCACAGCGGGGTCACTCTAGGGAAAAGGGGCCTTGGCCGTCAAGGGGCGCCTTGGGCTCTCTCTAGCGCGATCTAGGGCTCGACGACGATCTTGTGCGCGTCGTAGTACTGGCTGTCGACGACGTACGTGTAGCGCTCGACCCTCAGGCGGACGCCCACCTGGATGGCGTCGCGCCCCAACGGGTTGCCCTGCGGGTCCGTGATCTGGGTCTTCGGGGTGACGCGGACGGGGTAGTCGGGGGTGCGATCGTCGTCGGCGTCGAGCCAGATCAGCAGATCGTCCACGAACGGGATGACCCGCAACGCCCGGCCCGTGAGGGGCGGCTGCGTCCCCGTCGCGGGCGGGCCGCCCGGCGCCGCTTGAGGCCGCCCGACGATCACGTGCCAGGCCTCGTAGTAGCCGTCGTCGTCCAGCTTGTAGCCCACGAGCGTCAGGGTGACGCCGGGCCGGATGGCGTCGAAGCCCAGCGGGTTCCCCTGCGGGTCGACGATGCGGGCGGTCCGCTTGACCTTCACCTGCACGTCGGCGCGGCCGTCGCCGTTCGTGTCCAGCCCCACGAAGAAGTCGTCGCCGAACCACGTGGCCACCGTGACCGTCCCCTGGACGGAGGGCGCCGCTGGCGCGGGCGGCGCACCCGGCGCCCCCACGGGCAGGCCGGGCGGCGGCGTGGGGCTCCCGCCGGGGAGTTGGCCCACGATCACCTCGTACGCCTCGTAGTAGCCGTGCTCGAGCTTCCAGCGGACGACCGTCAGCGACGTCCCGACCCGGATCTGGTCCGCGGCCTGCCAGAGGGGCACCACCGGCCCGTCGGGCAGCCGGACGACCGCCTCCTCCTTGATCTTGACCCAGACGTCGCCGGTACTGTCCCCGGTGACGTCGAGCCAGACGAAGAAGTCGTCGCCCCGCCAGGAGACCTGGACGACCTTGCCGCCGAACGGCTGGGTGCCGTACCCGTAGGGGTGGCCGTCATCCCCGTCGTCATCGGCGAACAGCGGGAGACAGCCGATCGTCCACAGCAGGGCCAGCACCCCCAGCAGCCCGGTCCACCGCAGGGCCTTGCGGGTCGGGTTCCCGCTCGAGCTTGGACTTGGAACGACGCCGATGGACACCATAAAGATCCCCCCTTTTGTGGCTTGGCTCAATCGCTCAATTGCTCAATCGTTATCCGCCGCGGGCTCGGGGGGCGACGCGGGCTGGACGACCTGGACCCCCGCGCCGTACGTGTAGACGAGCTCACCGCCGCGGTAGCCCGTGATGACGAGCAACCCCGCGCCCACGAGCGCGACGGCGGCGTAGAGCCCGAGGAGCGCTCGCAGCCGGGGCCGGACGGCCAGCCCGAGGCGGAGCAGCGCCGCCCCCAGCAACGTCGCCGTCGTGGGGATGGCCACCTCCTCGTGGGCCTCGAGGGCCTCCTCGGCACCGGGGATGTGCTCGATCTGCGCCTCGATCGTCTCCTCGATCGCCAGCCCGGTGGCCAGCGCCGGGACGGCGAGGAGCGCCCCCAGCAGCACCATCACCAACCCCGCCCACTTCAGCGACGCCTGCTTCAGGAGCCAGCCCAGCGCGTCGACCCCGACGCCCGTCAAGAACAGCGCGATCGGGAAGTGCACGATCAGCGGATGCACGTTGGGCATGCGGCCCTCCCTCCTGCTTGCCTGCCTGCTTGAGTCGGGTCGTCGCCCGCCTCGCGTCGGCGCGTCGGCACTCTAGCGATTCGGGCGTGAAACGCCCATGGCGCCGACGGGAAAACGGGGTGAACGGGGCGTGAAAGTTCGGTGAAAGCAAAAAAAGCTCAGGCGTCGAGCTTGTAGCCGAAGCCCTTGACGGTGACGATCAGCTCGGGGCGCTTGGGGTCGCGCTCCAGCTTGCGGCGCAGGAGGTGGATGTAGCGCCTGACGTCCGTGGAGGAGGCCAGGCTCCCCTCGGGCCAGACGCGCTCTAAGATCTCGCGATCGGAGAAGACGCGGCCGGGCTCGGAGGCCAAGAGCTTGAGCAGCTCGTACTCCTTGGGCGAGAGCGGGATGGGGCGCCCGCCCAGGGTGACGGTCTTGCGCTGGTCGTCGATCTCCAGCGGGCCGACGACGAACTTCGTGCGGGCGCGATCGGGGCGGTGACGCCGGAGGGCCGCCTCCAGCCGCGCCTCGACCTCGCGCAGCTTGAAGGGCTTGGTGATGTAGTCGTCCGCGCCCATCTTCAGCGCCTTCACGACGTCGTCGGTGGCGTCGCGGGCGGTGATCACCAGCACGGGGACGGCGCTCTGCGCCCGCACGGCGTTCAGCACCTCCCAGCCGTCGAGCCTCGGCATCATGAGGTCGAGCAGCACGGCGTCCGGCCGCTCGCGGTCGAACGCGGCGAGGGCCTCGTAGCCGTCCGCGGCCTCCACGACCCGATAGCCCCGAGCGCCCAAATACTTGCTTAAGATGAGGCGCGCCTCCGCCTCGTCCTCGACGATCAGCACCGTTCCCGCCATCCCGCGCCTCCCTCCCCCCATATTTTAGACGCGAGAGGCGCTTTAGGCGGGCTAGGCGGAGCGCGGCAGCACGACATGGAACGTGCTCCCCCGGCCGGGCGCGCTCTCGACCCAGACCCGCCCCCCGTGCATCTCGACGTAGCGCTTCACGAT
>WFPR01000181.1 GCA_015487455.1 Candidatus Bipolaricaulota bacterium | reverse complement strand
TAGCATGGCGGCGCCATGGGCTCTAGGGGATCGGGCTGGGTGACGCCCGAGAACGTCGGCCTGCTGGTCGATCTGTATGAGCTGACCATGGCCGACAGCTACCTGCGCCACGGCCTCAACCAGCAGGCCACCTTTGATCTGTTCGTCCGCGAGCTGCCGCCCAACCGCAACTTTCTAGTTTGTGCCGGGCTGGAGCCCGTGCTCGACTATTTAGAGGGCCTGCGCTTCTCCCCCGAGACCTTGGGGTATCTGGAGAGCTTAAAGCTCTTCAGCCGCGAGTTTTTGGACTATCTGGAAAAGTTTCGCTTCACGGGGGACGTGTGGGCGGTGCCCGAGGGCGAGGTCGTCCTCCCGCCGGAGCCCCTGCTGGAGCTGAGGGCCCCCCGCGTCGAGGCCCAGATCGTCGAGACGTTCCTGCTGAACCAGATGAACTTTCAGACGATGATCGCGTCGAAGGCGGCGCGGGTGGTGCTGGCCGCCCGGGGCCGGGCTGTCGTCGACTTCTCGCCCAGGCGGGATCACGGGGCCGACGCCGCCCTGAAAGCGGCCCGCTCCAGCTACCTCGCGGGCTGCGTGGGCACCTCCAACGTGCTGGCGGGCCAGCTGTACGGGATCCCCGTCTACGGCACCATGGCCCACTCGTACGTCATGTCGTTCGACGACGAGCTGAGCGCCTTCCGAGCCTTCGCCCAGGACTTCCCGCAGAACGTCGTCCTGCTGATCGACACCTATGACCCGATCCAGGGGGCCAAGAACGCCGTGAAGGTCGCCAAGGAGCTGGCCGAGCGGGGCCTCAAAGTGAAGGGCGTCCGCATCGACAGCGGGGACCTCGCCACGCTGAGCCGGGAGGTGCGCCGGATCTTGGACGAGGCGGGGCTCCACGACGTCAAGATCCTGCTGAGCGGCGACCTCAACGAGCACAAGATCGAGAAGCTGCTGCAGGAGGGCGCGGCCGTCGATGCCTTCGGCGTGGGGACGGAGATGGGGACGTCGTACGACGCGCCCGCCCTGGGCGGCGTCTACAAGCTCGTCGAGGACGAGCGGGGCTACCGCGTCAAGCTCTCCGCCGGGAAGGCCACGCTGCCGGGCCGCAAGCAGATCTGGCGGCTTTACGACGACGAGGGCACGATGGTCCGCGACGTGCTGGCGCTGGCCGACGAGCCCTCGCCCGAGCCCGAGGCGCGGCCGCTGCTGAAGCCCGTCATGCGGGGGGGCGAGCGGTTATCGCCGCCGGAGCCCCTGCCGCGGATCCGGGAGCGCTGCCTGCGGAACTTGGAACGCCTGCCGGAGCCGCTCAAGCGCCTGGAGCGCCCCCGAGATTTTGAGTACCCCGTGCGCCTGAGCCCCAAGCTGGAGGCGCTCAAGGCCCGCATGCACCGCGAGCTCGTTCGAGCGCCCGCCCCCGACCCAGACTGAGCAAGCCCAGCGGCCCGTCCTGCCATCGAAGTTCAGGTCTGCCGTTTGGACGGGTCACCCTCAAGCTGCGCCTTCAACGCCCGCGCGGCGGCCTCAGGGTCGGGCGCCTCCAGGATCGCCGAGATGACGGCCACCCCGTCGACCCCCGTTTGCCGAACCCGGGGGACGGTCTCGGGCGTGATCCCCCCGGAGGCGAACACGGGGATCGTCAAGCGCCGCTTGGCCTCCCGCACGGTCTCCAGGGGGACGAGCTCGCAGGCGTCCCCGGCTGAGGGCGACGGGAAGACGGCGCAGAACGAGATGTAATCGGCGCCGACCCGCTCGGCCCACTCGGCCTTGCTGAGCTCCCGGCCGCAGGTGTAGCCCACGATCGCCCCCCCGCCCAGGGCCTCCCGCACGGCCCGGGGGAGGGGCGCCTCGCCGTCGAGGTGGACCCCGTCGGCCGCCAGCGCGCGGGCCAGCTCCACGTCCTCGTGGACGAGCAGCGGGACGTCGAAGCGCCGGATGAGCGCCCGGACGTCCCGGCCCCAGCGCACCGCCTCGGCCTCGGGGACGGTCCGAGGCCGCCAAAGTTGCAAGAGGTCGACGCCGCCCTTCAGTGCGGCCTTCACGCGCTCCAGGGGCGTCCCGACGGGCACCACTAGATAGAGCCCCTTGAGCCTCCCCCGACGGTTTTGGGGCCGTGAGGTCATCGTTGTTGTCATCGTTAGCGCCACCCCCTTTCGAGCGCCCGCCTGTAAGCGGCCCAGTAGGGGTCCGCGGCCGGGGGCTCCAGGGGCCTCCGCTCGCCCCGGGCGACCACCCAACGGCCCTCCTGAGGGGGCAGCAGCCGCC
>WFPR01000180.1 GCA_015487455.1 Candidatus Bipolaricaulota bacterium | reverse complement strand
GGTTCGCGGCTCCTCCCCCCGCGCCGCGAACCCGAACGTCTCCCGCGTCGCCTCCCGCGTCTCCGGCGTCAGCGACGCGACGTGGGTCCGCGCGTGGAAGGGGGTCCCCGGCTCGTTGAACGCGATGTGCCCGTTCTTCCCGATCCCCAGGATCGCCAGGTCGAGCCCCCCGACGGCCTCGAGTTGGGCCTCGTACGCGCGGCAGGCCCCCTCGGGGTCGTCGGGGTCGGAGGGCAGCTCGTAGACGCGCTCGGGCCGGACGTCCACGTGATCCAGGAGGTGCTCCCTCAAAAAGCGAAAGAAGCGCCCCGGGTGCTCGGGCGCCAGGCCCAGCAGCTCGTCCAGCTGGAAGACGTGAGCCTCCCGAAAGCTCACGAGGCCCTCGGCGCCGAGCCGCCGCAGCTCCCTGTAGAGGGCTTGGGGCGTGCGGCCCGTGGGCAGCGTCAGCGACAGCTCGGGCTGCACCAGGAGCCGCCGGGCCAGCTCGCGGGCGGCCGCCCGCCCCAGCGCCTCCCGATCCGGGAACGTGAGCACCTTGAGCGGCCCCCCCTGGGCGTCCGCCGCGGCGGGGGCGGGAGCGGGAGCGGCCCTGAGGTCCCCAAGGTCAGCGCTCATGGATCACCCTCCCCCCTTGCAGGGTGTAGCGCACGCGAAGGTCGTGGGTGGCCCCGTCGACCTCGAAGAGCACCAAGTCGGCGCGGCGGCCCGCCCGCACCGCCCCCCGATCGTCGAGGCCCAGCAGCCGGGCGGGGTTGAGGGTCACGGTCCGCACCGCCTCGGGGAGCGAGGCGCCCGCGAAGCGCATCAAGTTGCTCAAAGCGCGGTCGAGGGTCAGCAGGCTGCCCGCCAGCGCCCCCTCGGCGTTCCGGGCCACGCCCCCCTCAACCCGCACCTCGACCTCGCCCAACGGGTAGAGGCCGTCGCCCATCCCCGTGGCGCTCATCGCGTCCGTGATTAAAATCAAGCGCTCCGGCCCCTTGAGCCTCCAGACCAGCTCGACGGCCTTGGGGTGCACGTGCACCCCGTCGACGATGAGCCCGACGCTCACCGGCTCCAACAGCGCCGCCCCCGTCAAGCCCGGCTCCCGATGGTGGAACGGGCGCATCGCGTTGAACAGGTGGGTCACGAGGGCGGCGCCCCGCCTAAAGGCGTCGATCGCCTGCGCGTGGGTCGCGTCGCTGTGGCCCAGCGAGACGACCAGGCCGCGCCCCCGGGCCGCCTCGATCAGCCGCAACCCGTGGGGCAGCTCCGGGGCCAGGGTGATCAGCTTGACGACGCCCTCCAGGCCGGCCAGCAGCCCGTCGAGCGCTTGAACGTCGGGCTCCTTGAGGTGCTCGAGGGGATGGGTGCCGCGGCGGGCCGGGCTCAGGAAGGGCCCCTCCAGATGAGCCCCCAGAAGCCCCGATTGCCCTTGCCCTTGGGCTTGGGTTTGAGCCTCGTGGAGGCGCTCCAGCGCGGCGCGCAGCGCGGGGAGGGGGGCCGTGATGAGCGTGGCCAGCAGCCCCGTCGTCCCGTGGGCGGCGAACCCCCGGAGCGCCCGCGCCACGTCATCGGGGGCGGCGCGGGCGAAGTCCACCCCGAAGCCCCCGTTCACCTGGAGGTCGAGGAAGCCGGGGGCCAGATGGAGCCCCCGGGCGTCCAGCGTCTCGTCGCGGGCGTCGGGCGGCGGGAGCGCCCCCGGCGGCCCGACGGCCTCGATCGTGCCCTTCTCAACGTTCACGAGCACGTCCTCAAGCTCGATACGCCCCGCGGCGGGGTGCACGACCCGCGCGTTCACGATTCGAAGCCTCATGGCCGTCGCCCGTGCAACGGTCGGTCGTCCGCTCGCCCCTCGGCCTCAGCCCAGCTCGGCGGGGCGGGGCGGTCGGGCTCGAGCCCCAGCGCGCGCAGGGCCTCCCGGACGCGCCCCTGGTGTTGCCGGAGGAGCCGGTCGGCCTCCTCGGCGCTCAGCCCCGGCCGCCGCAGCATCAGCAGGGCGGGCTTGGCCCGCTCCCCCGTGGCGTTCAGGGCCCGCTCGATCGCGTCATCCGGGGCGCCGGTGAGCGCCTTGAGCGTGGCGCGCACCCGCCGACGCAGCTTCTCGTTCGTCGCCCGCACGTCGATCATCCAGCCGTCGTAGACGCGGCCCAGCCGCACCATCGCGGCGGTGCTCATCAGGTTGAGCACGAGCTTCTGAGCCGTGCCCGCCTTCAGCCGGGTCGAGCCCGCGACCATCTCCGGCCCCGTCTCCGTCACGACGGGGCGCTCGACGCGCCGGGCGAGGGGGCTGCCGGGCACGCTGGTTATGCCGATTGTGGCGGCCCGGCGCGCCCGAGCCGCCTCGACGAACGCCAGCACGAAGGGGGTGCGCCCGCTCGCGCTGAGCGCGATCACCCGATCGCGGGCCTCAAGCTGTAAATCGTGAGCGGCCCGGCGGCCCGCCTCGGCGTCGTCCTCGGCGCCCTCGTCGGCCCGCAGCAGCGCTTGGGGCCCGCCCGCGATCACGGCCACCACCCGCTCGGGCTCGACCCCGAACGTCGGGGGCAGCTCGGCCGCGTCCAGGGCGCCCAGCCGCCCGCTCGTCCCCGCCCCGACGTAGACCC
>WFPR01000179.1 GCA_015487455.1 Candidatus Bipolaricaulota bacterium | reverse complement strand
GATCTCCTCGCGCAGGGCCGTCTCGGTGCGCTGGAGGTCCGCCTTGGTGGCGGCGCGGCGCTCGACGCTCCCCTCGATGAACTCGAGCAGCTCGCGGGCCTCCTGGTCGCCCAGCTTCGGCTTCAGCTTCTCGTACAGCTCCAGCAGCGTCGCGGCCATGCCGCTTTCATTATAAGCGGAGAACGCTCACGACGCGATCCGAAGCTCGCTGATGGTCGACGGGGCGGTTCAGTTGACTGTACAAGTGAGGTCGCGCGAGCGAGCCGGGATGATCGATCGAGGAGGAGGTGGCGCGGATGGCGCGGCAGGAGGGCGCGGGCACGCTCGGGGAGCTGCTCAAGGAGGCGCGGGTCTTCCCGCCGCCGGAGGCGTTTAAGCAGCAGGCCCACGTGAATGACCCCGCCATCTACGAGCAAGGTCGGGATCTGGAGGCGTTCTGGGCGGAGCAAGCCCAGAACTTCGAGTGGTTCCGGAAGTGGGACAAGGTGCTGGAGTGGGACCCGCCCTGGGCCCCGTGGTTCGTCGGAGCGAAGCTCAACATCACGGTCAACGGCCTCGACCGTCATCTGAAGACGTGGCGGCGCACCAAGGCCGCGATCGTCTGGGAGGGCGAGCCGGGGGACGAGCGCGTCCTGACCTATCAAGATTTGCATCGGGAGGTCGGCCGCTTCGCCAACGGGCTCAAGCGCCTGGGCGTGAAGAAGGGCGATCGGTCGTCTTCGGCGGCTTCAGCGCTGACGCTTTGGCCGAGCGCATCCGGGACTCGGGCTCCAAGCTGGTGATCACCGCCGACGGGGCTTGGCGCCGCGGCCAGGTCGTGCCGCTGAAGCGCAACGTCGACGAGGCGCTCCGGAGCTGCCCTCAAGTCGAGCGGGTCATCGTCTACAAGCGCATCGGGGAGGAGGCCGGGGTCCGCATGGAGCCGGGGCGCGATCTCTGGTGGCACGAGCTCGTTCGCGACGAGGCGGTCCACTGCGACCCCGAGCCCGTCGACGCGGAGACCCTGCTGTTCCTGCTCTACACGTCGGGGACGACCGGGAAGCCGAAGGGGATCGTGCACACGACCGCGGGCTACATGGTCGGGGTGGCCACGACCCACCGCTGGGTCTTCGACGTCAAAGACGAGGACGTCTACTGGTGCACGGCCGACATCGGCTGGATCACCGGCCACAGCTACGTCGTCTACGGGCCGCTGTGCAACGGCACCACGGTGCTGATGTACGAGGGGGCGCCCGACTGGCCCGACTGCGACCGCTTCTGGGCGATCATCGAGAAGCACAAGGTCAGCATCTTCTACACCGCCCCGACGGCCATCCGCACCTTCATGCGCTGGGGCGACGACCACATCAAGAAGCACGATCTGAGCTCGCTGCGGCTGCTCGGGACGGTCGGCGAGCCGATCAACCCCGAGGCCTGGATGTGGTACTACGAGACGATCGGACAGGGGCGCTGCCCGATCGTCGACACCTGGTGGCAGACGGAGACGGGCATGATCATGATCTCGCCGCTGCCGGGGCTGATGCCGTTGAAGCCGGGTTCGGCCACCCATCCGCTGCCCGGGGTCGAGGCCGACGTGGTCGACGAGCGAGGCCGGAGCGTCCCGCCGGGGCGGGGGGGCTACCTCGTGCTCAAGCGGCCCTGGCCCGCGATGCTCCGCGGCATCCACGGCGATCCCGAGCGCTACAAACGCACCTACTGGTCGCGCTTCGAGGGCTTGACCCTGTACTTCCCCGGCGACGGGTGCAAGCGCGACGAGGACGGCTACTTCTGGCTGCTGGGCCGCGTCGACGACGTGCTGCTGGTCGCGGGCCACAACATCTCGACGATGGAGGTCGAGTCGGCGCTGGTGGCCCACCCGGACGTCGCCGAGGCGGCCGTCGTCGGGAAGCCCCACGAGGTCAAGGGGCAGGCCGTGGTGGCGTTCGTGACGCTGCGACAGGGGGTCGAACCGACGGACGAGAAGCGCGACGAGCTGAAGGAGCACGTCGCCCAAAAGATCGGGAAGATCGCCCGGCCCGACGAGGTCCACTTCACGGCGGAGCTGCCCAAGACCCGCTCGGGGAAGATCATGCGGCGACTGCTGTGCGACATCGCCGAGGGGCGCGCCCTGGGCGACACGACCACGCTGGCCGACCCGACGGTCCTCCAGCAGCTGCGCCAGCGGTACGAGCAGCGCGAGGGATGACAGGAGTGGGGGAAGTGAGGGCGGCGCGGGCGGGGGCGTCGAACGGCGCGGCTGCCCAAGTCAAAGCGGGATGTTCCCGTGCTTCTTCCAGGGGTTGCGGTCGCGCTTGGAAGAGAGCATCTCTAGAGCCTCGATGAGCAGGGGGCGGGTGTCGACCGGGTCGATCACGTCGTCGACGTAGCCCATCTCGGCCGCCACGTAGGGGTTGGCGAACTTGGCCCGGTATTCTTGGATGAACTTCTGCTTGAGCGCTTCCGGGTCGTCGGCTTGGGCCAGCTCCTTGCGGTAGATGATCTCGACGGCCCCCTCGGGGCCCATGACGGCGATCTCAGCGGAAGGCCAGGCGTAGTTGAGGTCGCCGCGGAGGTGCTTGGAGCTCATCACGTCGTAGGCGCCCCCGTACGCCTTGCGCAGGATGACCGTGACTTTGGGGACGGTGGCCTCGGCGTAGGCGTATAGGAGCTTGGCCCCGTGCTTGATGATCCCGCGCCACTCCTGATCCGTCCCCGGCAGGAACCCCGGCACGTCGACGAACGTGACGATCGGGATGTTGAAGCAGTCGCAGAAGCGCACGAAGCGGGCGGCCTTGAGCGAGGCGTCGATGTCGAGCACGCCCGCCAGGACGTCCGGCTGGTTGGCCACGATCCCCACGGAGCGCCCCCCCAGGCGGGCGAACCCCACCACGATGTTCCGGGCGTAGTGCTCGTGGACCTCCAAGAAGCGCCCCTCGTCGACGATGCGCTTGATCACCTCGTGGACGTCGTAGGGCTTGGCGGGGTCGTCGGGGATGATCGCCCTTAAGCGCTCGTCGCGCCGGTCGGGGGGGTCGTCCGTGGGCACAATGGGGGGCTCCGAGCGGTTGTTCTGCGGGATGTACGTCATGAGCTCTCGAATGAGCTCCAGGCAGGAGACGTCGTCCTCGGCGATGAAGTGGGCCACGCCCGAGCGTTCGGCGTGCACCTCGGCCCCGCCCAGCTCGTCGTGGGTGACGTTTTCTTGGGTGACGGCCTTCACCACGGCCGGGCCCGTGACGTACATGTAGCTCGTGCCCCGGACCATGAAGATGAAGTCGGTGATCGCGGGCGAGTAGACGGCCCCGCCCGCGCACGGCCCCATGATGGCCGAGATCTGGGGGATCACCCCCGAGGCCAGGACGTTCCGCAGGAAGATGTCGGCGTAGCCCCCTAAGCTGACCACGCCCTCCTGGATGCGGGCGCCGCCCGAGTCGTTGAGCCCGATGACGGGCACCCCCGTCTTCAGGGCCAGATCCATGATCTTGCAGATCTTCTCGGCGTGCGCCTTGGAGAGCGAGCCGCCGAAGACCGTGAAATCTTGAGAGAAGACGTAGACCTTGCGCCCGTGGATGGTGCCGTAGCCGGTCACGACCCCGTCGCCCGGAATTTTTTCGAGCGGAAAATCCGTGATGCGGTGGGTGACGAGCATGTCCAGCTCGCGGAAGCTGCCCTCGTCCAGCAGCACCTCCAGGCGCTCGCGGGCGGTGAGCTTGCCCGCCTTGTGTTGGCGCTCGATCCGCTCGGGCCCGCCCCCCAACCGCGCCCGGGCCTTGCGCGCCCTAAGCTCCTCGAGGGGGTCTCTGCCCCTGTCCTTGCCGTCTCCAGTGGCCATGGCTTCTTCAAAGCAGTGTACTGCACGTCGCGCTCGCGCTGCAACGGGGCGGGAAAAAGGCGGGGCGGGCGGCTCGTCGCGCTCACGCTCGGGAGCCGCCCGCGGTGGTGAGGATGGGAGGGGGCCTTCGCCTTCGCGTCGGCCCGGCCTCGGGGTCGGGGCCGCTGGGGAAAAATCCCGCGGGCAAGGAGGCGGAATCCCGCGGGCAAAACCCTGGCGGCCCCCGCATCTCGCTTCTCGCCTCGGGTCGGCCCTATGTACAAGGGAGCGCCCCTCGGGGTTTCAAGCCCTGGGCGGGGGACCCGAACCGGACCCGAGACCGGCGACGGGAAAAGGGGCTCAGCTCAGTGGTGGGCTTCGGCCTCGGCGCCGCCCCCCAGGCCGGGGACGCGCACCCGCCGCTCGAGCCGCCGCAGCAGCGCCGAGATCGCCACGACCAGCCCCAGGTAGATCAGCGCGACGAGGAGGAAGACCTCCACGTTGCGGAAGTTGCTGGCGGCGATCCGCTTGGCCGTGCCCATCAGGTCCATCAGCGTCACGAAGTAGACGATGGAGGAGTACTTGAGCATCAGGATCAGCTCGTTCGACCAGGGTGGGATCACTAGCCGCAGGGCTTGGGGGAGGATGATGGAGCGGACGGCGAGCCAGCGGGACATGCCGAGGGCGCGGGCGGCCAACATCTGCCCTTGCGGGATGGCTTGAATCGCCCCGCGGAAGTACTCGGCTTGATAGGCGGCGGTGTTGAGCCCCAGCGCCAAGACGCTGGAGGCGAACGGCGAGAGCACGATCCCCCAGCTCGGCAGCCCGTAGTACACCATGAAGAGCTGCACCAGGAGGGGCGTCCCGCGGAAGAACTGCACGTAGAGGCTGCTCAGCCAGTAGAGCGGCCCGCGCCCGTAGACCCGCAGCACGGCCAGCGTGAGCCCCAGCACGGCCCCGAGCGCGATGCACAGGGCCGTGATCTCCAGCGTCGTGAGCAGCCCCCGGCCCAGCTGGGGCAGCCAGGCCGGGTCGAACTTCAGGCTCCCGAGGCGCAGCGGCTCCAGCTCCTCCCACGGGATCATCGCTTCATCGCTCGTCCTTCAGCGCGCCTCCGCCCTCGTAGAGGGCCGTGATCTTCTTCAGGAACTGGGCGGTGCGGGGGTGCTGGGGCCGGGTGAACAGCGCCTCGGGCGGCCCCTGCTCGACGATCCGCCCGCCCTCCATGAAGATCAGCTCGTCGGCCGCCGCCCGCGCGAACCCGACCTCGTGCGAGACCACCACCATGGTCATCCCGTCGCGGGCCAGCTGGGTCATCACGTCGAGCACCTCGCCCGTCAGCTCGGGGTCGAGGGCGCTGGTCGGCTCGTCGAAGAGCATCAGCTTCGGCTGCATGGCCAGCGCGCGGGCGATCGCGACCCGCTGCTGCTGCCCGCCCGACAGCTCCGCCGGGTAGGCGGCCGCCTTGTGGGCCAGCCCCACCCGCTCCAGCTGCTCCATCGCGATCCTCGTCGCCCGATCCTTCGGGAGCTTCTTGACCTTAAGGAGCCCGATGCGCACGTTGTCCAGCGCCGTGAGATGCGTGAACAGGTTGAAGTCTTGGAAGACGAAGCCGATGGAGGCCCGCACCCGGTTGAGGTCCACGCCGCGGCCCGTGACCTCGACGTCCTCGAGCCAGACGCGGCCGCGGTCGGGCTCCGTCAGGCGGGTGATGCACCGCAGCAGGGTGCTCTTCCCCGTCCCCGACGGGCCGAGGATCACCTTCACCTCGCCCCGCCGCACCGTGAACGAGACCCCCCGGAGCACCTCCTCGCGCCCGTAGCGCTTATGAAGGTCCTCAACGCGCAGCACCACGTCGCTCATCAGCGGGCCACCTCCGCCGGGGTCGAGGCTCGGGCTTGAGCTTGGGCTTGAGCTTGAGCTTGAGTTCGTGCGTCGGCGCCGCGCAGCTGGAACCCCGGCACGGCCAGGCGGCGCTCGAGCCGCCCGAGCAGCCAGTTCCCCCCGTACGTCAGGATGAGGAAGATCAGAGCCACGGTGAGGTAGGCGGGCATGGCCAGCTCGTAGTAGCGCTGGTAGATGAAGCTGGCCCGTTTGAAGACCTCGACCACCCCGATGGCCGACGCCAGCGTCGTGTCCTTGATCACGGACGAGAACTCGTTCGACCAGCCGGGGATCGCCAGCCGCAGGGCTTGGGGGAGGATGATGGAGCGGACGGCGAGCCAGCGGGACATGCCGAGGGCGCGGGCGGCCAACATCTGCCCTTGCGGGATGGCTTGAATCGCCCCGCGGAAGATCTGCGACTGGTACGCCGAGGAGCGGCAGCCCAGCGCCAGCACCGCGGCGGTGAAGGGCTCGAGCCCCCAGCCGAGCTTCGGCGGGAGATACGCGAATAGAATCAACAGCACGAGCGCGGGCACCCCGCGGAAGAATCCCTCCCAGGCCAGGGCGAGCCCGCGCAGCGGGGCCGGGCCGTAGACCTGCAGCAGCGCGATCGGGACCCCGACGACGAACCCCAAGCTGATCAAGCCCAGCAGCAGCCCGAGGTTGACGAGCGTCGCCTGGAGGAGGGCCGGGAGGCTCTTGACGAGGATCAACAAGCCCTCAACGTCCATGGCGCCTTCGCGACGTCATCATAACAAACGCGCGGGACGGGCGCGAGCCCCTAACCCGCGACCCGTCCCGTCGAGCCTTGAGCGCTCCGACTCCAGCTGAAGACTACTGGGAGACGTTCTCGGCCATGCACCGCGCGTAGGCGGCGATGTCCTCGTAGCTTTGGGCGTTGAGGATTTGAGCCTTGCAGGCCTGCCACGCCCGCTCGATGGCGTCGGAGCCCGCGCTGAAGTACCCCGTCACCAGGTGGTCCCAGGGGCTGCCGGGCTCGATGGTGAGCGCGACCCTCCAGCCGTCGGCCGTCAGCTTGAGCCCGTAGCTCAGCCCGAGCTGGGCCATCCCGGCGTTGATCTTGGGCAGGAGGCCGTTCGGGTCGCCCTCCGCCACGTTGAAGCCGAAGTACTCGTTCGTCTCGATGATGTCGACGATGTAGAGCACGTCGTAGGCGCGGAGCGACTGCTGGGAGGCGGGCTCGTCCTGCACCACGGCGTGGAGGCGCTTGTTGACCAAGTCCAGCACCGCCAGCGGGTAGGTGTCGTACAGCACGAGCTCGACGTCGACGCCCTTCTGAATGAGGTTTTCCTCGACCCAGGCCGCCCCGGTGGTGCCCCGCTGCGCCCCGATCCGATTGCCGCAGCAGAAGACGTCGTCGAGCGTCTGGAAGCCGTAATCGCGGTGGCTGAGCACCGCCTGGTTGCTCAGCCAGTACGGATTGGAGAAGTCGACCACTTCTTCGCGCTCGGCCGTGATGGTGAAGCCCGAGGCCCCGATGTCGCACTGGCCCGCCTGGATCGCGGGGATGATCGAGTCGAACGCCAAGTTCTGGATCTCGACTTGATACCCCTGGAGCACGGCAATGGCCCGCATCACGTCGAGGTCGAAGCCGAAGTACTCGCCCTCGGCCGTCACCATCTCGAAGGGGTCCCAGGGGATGTCCGAACAGACGACGTAGGACGGCTGTTGGGCCTGCGCCTGGGCTTGAGCTTGGGGCAGCGCGCCCGTGCCCAGGGCCAGCAGCAGGCCCAGCGCCGCGACAGCTGCCAACCGCACCGTCCTGTTGCGCATAGGCGTCCCTCCTCTCGTGGGTTTTGGGGTTTTGCCCGACGTCGAAGGCAGCTTATAGCACAGCCGGCCTGGGGGTGTCAATAGCGCTCCGGAGCGCTCCGGAGCGCTCAGGGGCGCTCGAGGCGGTAGTTCGGGGCCTCGCGGGTGATCTGGACGTCGTGCGGGTGGGACTCGATCACGGCCGCGTGCGTAATTTGAATGAACTCGGCCACGCGCTGGAGCGTCGGGATGTCGGGCGCGCCCAGGTAGCCCATCCCGACCCGCAGGCCGCCGACGAGCTGGTGGAGCACGTCGGCGACCCGGCCCTTGTACTTGACCTGGCCCTCGACGCCCTCGGCCACGGGCTCCTCGCGCGTCTCGTCCCAGAAGTAGCGGCGCTCCTTGTCGCGGGCGCTCCTCATCGCCGAGACCGACCCCATCCCCCGGTACGTCTTGTACCTCTCGCCCCTCAACGTGAACAGCTCGCCGGGGGCCTCCTCGGTGCCCGCGAGCAGGCTCCCGAGCATGACGGCGTTCGCGCCCGCGGCCAGCGCCTTGACGATGTCGCCCGAGTAGCGGATTCCGCCGTCGGCGATGACGGGAACGTCAGCCTCTTTCGCGGCCTCGGCGCAGTCCAGGATCGCCGTGAGCTGCGGCACCCCGATGCCCGCCACCACCCGCGTCGTGCAGATCGATCCGGGTCCGATGCCCACCTTGACGGCGTCCGCCCCGGCCTCGATGAGATCCCGGGTCGCCTCGGCCGTCGCCACGTTCCCCGCGATCACGTCCACCTCGGGGAACTCCCTCTTCAGGAGCTTGACCTTCCGCAGGACGTTCTCCGAGTGGCCGTGGGCCGTGTCCACGACCAAGAAGTCCACTTCAGCTTCTAAGAGCAGCTCCTCGCGCTTGAGGTCGGTGGCCGTCCCGACGGCGGCGCCCACGATGAGCCGCCCCCTGGAGTCCTTGCAGGCGGAGGGGTGCTCCTCCGCCTTCTTGATGTCCTTGATCGTGATGAGGCCCCGCAGCACGTTGTGCTCGTCGACGAGGGGCAGCTTCTCCACCCGGTGCTCGTACAGGATCTCTTTGGCCCTTTCTAAGTCGACGTCGGGCGGCGCGACGACGAGCTGCTCGCGCGGGGTCATCACGCGGGCCAGGGGCACCTCCGGGTCGCGCTGGAACTGCAAATCGCGGGCCGTGACCAGCCCGACGAGCTTCCCCTCGGCGTCGACGATGGGCACCCCTGAGATGCCCTTCTCGCGCATGAGGCGGCGGGCCTTCCAGGCGGGGTCGTCCGGGCGTAGGGTGAACGGGTCCTTGATCACCCCGGCCTCGTAGCGCTTCACCTTGCGGACCTCCTCGGCCTGCTCCTCCGGGCTGAGATAACGATGGATGACCCCGACGCCCCCCTCGATGGCCATGGCGATCGCCATGCGGGCTTCCGTCACGGTGTCCATCGCGGCGCTCAGGATCGGGATGTTCAGGCGAAGGCGTCGGGTGAGCTGGGTGCTCACGTCGACCTCGTCGGGGAGGACGCTCGAGCGCCGGGGGACGAGCAGCACGTCGTCGAACGTAATGCCGGTACGCACCCCCTATCCCCTCCGTGCTCAGCGTTACAGCATTATAGGGGGTCTTAGCCCCGAGGGCAATTTGGGGTTTACGGGCGATAGTGGCGCTCGTTGGCTGCGGTCAGCTCGAACCCTCGCACCAAGGCGGTGGCGGCGATGAGGGCATCGGCCACTCGAAGCCCGTGAGGTAAAGCGTGCCTCTCCATGAGGCGGAGGGCTTGTCCCGCGATGGCCGAAAGCTTGTGATAGAGGAAGGGCACCTTCCGAATGAACTCCGCTGCGCTCGGCCTTCCCCGGAGGTAGTGAATCAAGACGTCGCTATCGAAGATCACCGGGGATGGCGGGGACCCCGCACTCGATCGAGCCATCGCTGAACGTCCTCGAAATCCTCCCGGTCCTTCCAGATCCCGAAGGCAATGGGGCGAAACGGGTCTTCCACATGGGCCTCCTCCGAGAGGAGAGGGGACAACACCGCAACGAGCTTGCCGCGCAGGGTCACCGTGATGCGCTCCCCCGCCCGCACCCGCTTCAGGATCTCCCCCAAGCGAGAACGAAGCTCCTTCGCGCTCACCTCGGCCATCGCCCTCACCTCAAGGGTGCACTTGCAAGTGTATACGTACGCCCTATCGAGGGGAGTTCTATTCGTCAAATCAGGACTTTTCGGGAAAAGGACAAAGATCCCGGATGACGCACTCCCCGCAGCGGGGCTTTCTGGCCGTGCACGTCTCGCGCCCGTGGCGGATCAAGTGCAAATGAAGCTGATAGTGCAGCTCCTCGGGCACCAAGGCGTTCATCACGTCGTGCGGGTCCTCGTTGTTCTTTACGAGCCCAAGGCGCCTCGTGATGCGGGCGATGTGCGTGTCCACGGGGAAGTAGGGCTTCCCCAGGCTGAACGTCAGCACGATCCCGGCCGTCTTCTTGCCCACTCCGTCAAATCTTAAAAGCTCTTGAAGGGCCTCCTCCCGGGGGAGATCGCGCAGGTAGCTCAAATCATACGCGCCCCGCTCGGCTTTAATCTCCTTGAGGATCTTCTGGATGCGCTCGGCCTTCTGGCGGTGGAGGCCCGCGGGGCGGATCGTCTCCGCCAGCTCGTCGAGGGGCGCGTGGGCGATCGCGTCGTAGTCGCGGTCGTAGCGCGCAAGCAGCGCCTCGTACGCGAGGTCGCGGTTGCGGTCGTTCGTGTTCTGCGAGAGGATCGTGTTGATCAGGACGTCGAGGGGGTCGCCGTGGGAGCGCCACGGGATCGGGCCGTACCTCGCCTCCAGGCGGCGCGCGACCTCCAACACCACGCGCTCTCGAGGGTCTTTCGGCTTTGCGTTTGTGGTGGCCATCGGCCTCAAATCTTGAGGAGCATAGCGCACGGGCGCGGACGGGTCAATCGCGCCCACGTTCCGTTCGCGTTCCACGGCCCGCCGTTTGGTACAATGAGCCCAACCGGCAGCTGGCCGGACGGGCGAGGGTGGGTGGACGACGTGCGGGAGGACGTGCAGGAGATCGCCGTGGGCGGCTGGGCGGAGGTCGCCCGGCTGCCGGAGGAGCAGCGGGCGGCGCTGGCCTTCGGGGAGGCCCTGCTGGCCTTCCCGGACGGGCGGCGCTACCGCCGCGAGACGGGGCCGCGCCTCGACATGCACTTCGTCGTCGATCTGGGCGGCGACGAGCGCCACGTTCACGACCTCTTCGTGAACGTCGACGACCGCGACGATCTGTACTGCCTGCGCTGCGGCGCGCTCGACGGTCGCAGGCTCGACGACGCCTACGAGCAGCGCTTCGGCCGACGGCCCGCTTGACGCCTTTGAGCGAGCGGGAAGGGGGAGGAACGACGGGTGGGCCTCGACGCGCTCCTCGAGGAGTTGCGGTTGAACCTCGCGCGGCTGCGCGAGGAGCTGGGGCGGCTGGAGCGCCCCGAGGCGCTCGACGCGACCACAGGCGAGCCGTTCGGGGTGGGGTACCGCTTCGAGGCGTACGAGGCCTTCCGCCGGGGGCTGCAGCATTTGGGCCTAGACCCGTTGACGGCCCAGCTGCTCGGGGCGTTCTACAAGTCGCTGCGGGTGCTGAGCGAGGGCCACCCCGGGCTGCTCCAGGCGGAGCCCGACCAGCTTCAGCGGGCGCTCCGCATCACGGTGGAGGCGGCCCTCTCGATGGGCGAGCAACTGCTTGCTGAGCTTGAAAATCGAGAACGGCCATGAATGAGGTTGCCATCGCGTTCGAGGGGCTGACCAAGACGTACACGGCCAAGGGGAAGCGCGTCGAGGCCGTCAAGCGCTTGACGCTTACCATCGAGCGCGGGGAGTTCTTCGGGCTGTTGGGGCCGAACGGCGCCGGGAAGACCACGACCATCGGGGTCATCGCCGGGACGGTCAAGCCCACGGCGGGCTCCGTGAGGGTCTTCGGGCTCGACGCCGTGCGCGACTACCGAAAAGTCCACAAGCTCGTGGGCGTGATGCCCCAGGAGGAGGCGCTGGACAGCTGGTTCCTCAACGTCCGCGAAATTCTCGTCTACAGCGCGGGGTACTTCGGGCTCGCGCCCCGGGAGGCTCGGCGCCGGGCGGACGCTTTGTTGAAGCGCTTCGACCTCTGGGACAAGCGCAAAGCTGAAGTGAAGGAGCTGTCGGGCGGGATGAAGCGGCGGCTGATGCTGGCCAAGGCGCTCATCCACGACCCCGAGATTTTGATTTTGGACGAGCCCACGGCGGGGGCCGACGTCGCCCTGCGGAGGCAGCTCTGGGCCCTGATGCGCGAGCTGAACGCCCAGGGCAAGACGATCCTGCTCACGACGCACTATCTCGAAGAAGCCGAGGAGCTGTGCGGGCGGGTGGCCATTCTCGATCAAGGGGAGCTGGTGGCCGTCGGCCCGCCCGAGGAGCTCACCAAGCGGGTGGGCGGGGACGTCGTCGAGATCGAGCTGGACGCGCGCCCCGCGGCCCTCGAGGCCGCTAAAGGGCTGAAGGCGCTGGCCGCGAAGGTGAAGGCGAAGGCGGGGACGACCCTAAAAGATGGAAAACTCGTGCTGCCGGGCACCCTGGAGGACCCCGCGGTGTTGGAGACGTTGAGCGAGCTGGCCCGCGCCGGGGTGAAAATCCGAGCGATCCACGCCCACCGGGCGCGGCTTGAAGACGTGTTCGTGGAGCTGACGAGGGGGCTCAAAGCGTGAACGCCGGAGCGACGCCGGAGGCGCTGAGCAAGGCGAGGATCTCGCTTCGGGAGAGCGCGATCGCGTTCTACACCCTCTGGAAGCGGGAGATGGTCCGCTACCTGAAGGACCCGCTGGACACGATCGTCCCGCCCATCCTCGACGTGATTTTGTTCATCTTGATCTTCGGGATCGCGCTGGGGGTGCGCCTCGGCGAGGTGGGGGGCTTCCCCTACATCCAGTTCATGCTGCCGGGGCTCCTGATGATGAGCGTCATTATGAACTCGTTCTACAACCCCGCCTACAGCGTGTTCCAGTCGCGCTGGCAGGGGAACATCTTCGACTTCCTGTCGAGCCCGCTGTCGTACACGCAGATGGCCACGGCCATTATATTAGCGGGCGTCTGTCGCGGGCTGCTGGTGGGCGGGATCGTGCTCGCTGCCGCGCTGCTGCTCACGGACCTGCCGTTCGCCCACCCGCCCCTGGTGATCGCGGAGCTGCTGTTGGTGGCCGTGGCGTTCGCGGGCTTCGGCTGCGTCGTGGGGCTGTGGACCAAGGGCTGGGACGGGGTGAACGCCATCTCCCTGTTTCTGCTTGATCCCTTGGTGATGCTGGGGGGCGTCTTCTACTCGCCGGAGATGCTTGAGGGCGTGCCCCCGCTCGAGGCGCTCACCCGCTGGAACCCCTTCACGTATTTGATCGGGACGTTCCGCTACGCGGTGCTCGGGCTGGAGTTGGAGGGGATGAGCCCCTGGCCCGGCTTGGCGCTGAGCGCCCTCCTGGCGGTGGGGATGCTCGCCTGGGCGATCGCCCTCTTTCGCCGGGGGTATCACCTCAAGAGCTGAGCCCAAGCCGAGGCGTTAGAGCCCCAGCTCGGCCCGCGTCCTCACGAACTCGATGAGCTGATCCCGCGAGACGAGCCCCAGGAGCCGCCCGTCCTCGACCACCAGCACTTGGTTGACCCCGTCCACGCTCATCTTCTCGAGCAGGGCGTCCAGGGGCGTGTCCGGGCTCACCCTGACGGCCCGCTCGGCGGGCGTCATCGCCTCCGCCACCGTCACGGAGGCCCACGCCTCCCGGGGGACTTCTTTAACGTGGTGCAGCGTGACGATTCCCAAAAGCCGCCCGTAGGCGTCCACGACGGGGAAGCCGCGCCGACCCGTCCTCAAGATGTAATCGTGGACCAGCTCCTCGAGCGTCAGCTCGGGCGGGACGGCGATAAGCTCGTCGACGGGGCGGAGCAGCTCGCCCGCCCGGTGGCGGCGCAGGGCCTCGCGCAGCGCCAGTTGTTGATAGCTCGCCGCGGCCGCGTTCTCCAAGAAGAGCCCGATGAGCACGAACCAGAGGCCGCCGAGCCAGTCCCCCAGCCAGAACGCCAGCAGCACGCCCGCCAGGATGATGAGGTAGGCGATCCCGCGCCCCGCCCACGACGCGATGCGCGTGGCTTTGAGCCGGTCGCCCGTCGCGCCCCACAGAGCAGCCCGCAGCACCCGTCCCCCGTCCATGGGGAAGCCCGGCAGCAGGTTGAACAGGGCCAACACGACGTTGATGCGCGAGAGCCACCCCGCCAGGGCCTCCAGGGGCGAGCCGCTCGGGGCCCCCCAGGCGACGAGCCCGAAGAGCGCGCCCAGCCCCACGCTCACCGCGGGGCCCGCGAGCGCGATCCCCAGCTCCTGGGTGGGGCGGGCGGGCTCGCGGGCGATCTGGGCCACGCCCCCGAATAGAAAG
>WFPR01000178.1 GCA_015487455.1 Candidatus Bipolaricaulota bacterium | reverse complement strand
GCCTGCACAACGTGGGCTCCATCTTTCGGACGGCCGACGGGGCCGGGGTGACGAAGCTCTATTTGTGCGGGTACACGGGCCACCCGCCGCGGCCCGAGATCTCGAAGGTCGCGCTGGGGGCCGAGCGCGCCGTCCCGTGGGAACATCACTACCAAACGTGGCGCGTCTTGGATCGCCTCCGGGCCCAGGGCGTTCAAGTCATCGCGCTGGAGAACCGCGTCGAGGGGAGCGTGGACTACCGGGAGGTGCGGCCCCGGTTCCCCGCCGCGCTGCTCTTGGGGAACGAGGTGGAGGGGCTCTCGCCGGGGCTTCTGAAGCGGGCAGACGTGATCATGCACATCCCGATGCACGGGATCAAGGAGTCGCTCAACGTGGCGGTGGCGTTCGGGATCGCGGTCTATAAGCTCAACGAGTGGCGGCGGTGAAGTTTTAGCGCTCTTGGGCTTGCAAGCCTAAGCGAAGGTTGTCTTGCCATAGAGCGCGGAGTAAACTCCTTCAAGAGGAGAGGCCCCATGCCTATCGTGAAGATCGGTGCAGATCGCCGGGTGACCATCCCCAAGGCAATCTTCCATGAGTTAGGACTCAAGGAAGGCGAGTACGTTGAGGTCACCGTCCACAATGGCGTGATCGTCCTTACCCCCAAGAGCCCTCTGGAGAAGGACCTCGCGGAGGCGCTGGAGGACATCGAGAAGGGGCGGGTAATCGGCCCGTTCTCCGATGCGGATCCGGGAGATCCCGCTTTGCCCGGAGGCGAAGCGCCCTACCACGCTCAGAGCCCGTCGGCGGAGTTCCTCCCGCTCCCGCCGCTGCAGATACGCATCCACGGCCTCGCGGACGAGTTGAGCTAGAGAACCCCCCGTCGTTTCGCCTCCGCCCGCAGCTTCTTTAGCTGTTCTTGTGCTTGTGTAAGAAGGACCTGCGTTCGATGCATCGTCCCCGGCACGGTTACATCACCTGGCTATGATCTTACATCCTAAGGGCGGAGAGGGCCAGCATGGGACAAGTCGAAAGTTGAAGTCGCCGTGGCCGACCGCCTAGAATGCCCTCGAACGAAAGGGAGAATCGAGGGGATGCCTATGGCCCAAGTCGCAGGCGCACAAGCCCAGGAGGTGCGAGCCCCAAGGGGAACCCAGATCTCCTGCAAGAGCTGGCTGCTAGAGGCCCCGATGCGGATGCTCATGAACAACCTCGACCCCGAGGTCGCCGGGGACCCCGCCAACCTGATCGTCTACGGGGGCACGGGCAAGGCCGCCCGCACCTGGGAGGACTTTCACGCGATCGTCCAGACGCTCCAGAAGATGGACGTGGACGACACCCTCTTAATTCAATCGGGCAAGCCCGTGGCCGTCTTCAAGACCCACGAGGACGCCCCCCGCGTGTTGATCTCCAACGCCATGCTCGTCCCCGAGTGGGCCACGTGGGAGAAGTTCCGGGAGCTGGAGCGGCTGGGCTTGACGATGTACGGCCAGATGACCGCCGGCAGCTGGATCTACATCGGCACCCAGGGCATTTTGCAGGGCACCTACGAGACGCTGGCCGAGTGCGCAAGGCAGCACTTCGGGGGCTCGCTCAAGGGACGCTTTGTGCTCACGGCGGGCCTGGGGGAGATGGGCGGGGCGCAGCCCCTGGCCATCACCATGAACGAGGGCGTCGGCCTCATCGTCGAGGTCAACCCCGAGAAGATCCAAAGGCGCTTGAAATTGCAGCAGCTCGACACCTGGACGGACGACCTCGACGAGGCCCTCCAAATCATCGAGGAGCACAAGCGCCAGAAGAAGCCCATCTCCGTGGGCCTGTTGGGCAACGCCGCGGACGTCTACCCCGAGCTGGTGAGAAGGGGCGTGATCCCCGACGCGGTCACGGACCAGACGTCCGCCCACGACGAGCTGAACGGCTACGTCCCCGGCGGCATGTCGTATGAGGAAGCCCTCAATCTGCGTCGGGAGGACCCCGAGACGTACATCCAGAAGTCGTACGAGTCGATGGTCCGGCACGTCGAGGCCATGATCGCCATGAAGCAGCAGGGGGCCGTCGTCTTCGACTATGGCAACAGCATAAGGGCCCAAGCCGAGAAGGGGGGGCTCAAGGGAGCGACGGAGGCGTTCCCGGGGTTCGTGGTGGCGTACATCCGCCCGATGTTCTGCCGCGGGAAGGGGCCGTTCCGCTGGGTGGCCCTCTCAGGCGACCCCCAAGACCTCTACAGGACGGACGAGGCGATTTTGAACCTCTTCCCCGAGGACGAGTCGCTCCGGCGTTGGATCACCCTGGCCCAGCAGAAGGTGAGGTTTCAGGGCTTGCCCGCCCGGATCTGCTGGCTGGGCTACGGGGAACGCGACCAAGCCGGGCTTTTATTCAACGAGCTGGTCCGCCGAGGGGAGGTCTCGGCCCCCGTTGTGATCGGGCGGGACCATCTTGATGCGGGCTCCGTGGCGTCCCCCTATCGGGAGACGGAGGGGATGAAGGACGGCTCCGACGCGATCGCGGATTGGCCCATCCTCAACGCGTTGTTGAACGCCGTCTCGGGGGCGACGTGGGTGAGCGTCCACCACGGCGGCGGGGTGGGGATCGGGAAGTCGATCCACGCCGGGATGGTGGTCGTCTGCGACGGCACCCGAGAAGCCGACAAGCGCTTGGAACGGGTGCTCAAGGCCGATCCGGGGCTGGGCGTGGTGCGCCACGCGGACGCGGGCTACGAGGAGGCCATCCAAGTCGCCAAGGAGAAGGGCCTCTGGATGCCCCGGCTGGCTTGATCGCCTGCTCGATTCTTGAGGGATGGAATGCTCCCATGAAGCGAGATATCCCCAAGCGGATGGCGGAGCGGGGGCTGGACGCCCTGGTGATCGAGGGGCCCGACGGGACTCACGGCGCCAACCCCGCCTTCGCGTACTTCACCCGCAATCAGCACCTGGTGGGCACGGTGATCGTCAAGCGCGACGAGGAGCCCCTCTTGCTCTATCGCTCCATGGAGCGCGACGCCGCGGAGGCGACCGGGCTCCGGCTCATCAACCTCGATCGCTGGCCCCTCCACGAGATCCTAAAGGAGCACCCCGACCGCCTGGAGGCCCGCGTGGAGCTGTACAAGCGGATCTTTCGCGATCTGAAGGTCCGCGGGCGGGTCGCGTTCTACGGGACGGGGCCGATCGGCGCGTTTTACGCCTTCTTGCAGAAACTGGCCCGCGAGATCCCCGAGGTCGAGGTCGTGGGGGAGTTCGACCGCGACGTGATCGCCGTGGCCCGCGAGACCAAGGACCCCGAGGAGGTCGAGCGGATGCGCCGCGTGGGGCAGGAGACGTGCGCCGTGATCGAAGCCACGATTGAGTTCTTGCGCGCGCACCGCGTCGAGGGCAACACACTTGTCAAGGCCGACGGGCGCCCGCTCACCGTCGGGGACGTCAAGCGCTTCGTGCGCCTGGAGCTCGCGAAGCGAGGGCTGGAGTGTTCGGAGTTCATCTTCGCGATCGGGCGGGACGCGGGCGTGCCCCACTCGACGGGCCGCCCCGACGACCCCGTAGAGCTGGGCAAGACGATCGTCTTCGATCTGTTTCCCAAGGACGCCAGCGGGTACCATCACGACGTGACGCGCACCTTCTGCCTGGGGTACGCGCCCCCCGACGTCGAGCGGGCGTATCGCGACGTGCGGGAGGCGTTCGAGGCCGTCCGCGAGCGGCTTCGCGTCGGCGAGATCACCCAGACGTATCAGCACTTCGTCTGCAGGTTCTTCGAGGAGCGGGGGCACCCCACCGTGCTGAGCGACCCCAAGACGACGCGGGGCTACGTCCACAGCCTGGGGCACGGCCTGGGGCTCGAGGTGCACGAGGAGCCCACCTTCCCCACGTTCGGGAGGTGCGAGACGCGGCTCCAGGAGGGGATGGTCTTCACCGTCGAGCCGGGGCTCTACGACCCCGAGGCGGGCTACGGCATTCGGATCGAGGACACCGTCTACTGCGACGAGGACGGGGAGTTTCAAAGTCTGACGCCGCTGCCCAAGGAGCTGGTCGTCCCAGTTCGGTGAGAGCGCCCTGAGCCCTGGGACGCGTCAGGCTTCCACCGGATTTTCACCGGCCTTCCATCGTCTTTCCACGGCCCTGGCCGTACAATGACGGCGAACTTGCCAGACATTTAGGGGCCTCCTTAGGGCTGCGAGGAGGGCAGGGCGGAACCACCTCCTTACAGGCACCACCTAGCGGCGGGCTGACCGGCCACCCCCCACCCCCAGGGC
>WFPR01000177.1 GCA_015487455.1 Candidatus Bipolaricaulota bacterium | reverse complement strand
TCGCCCCCCCGCACGATCACGACCCGCTGCCCGGGCCGACTGAGGTCCGCCAGGACCTCGCCCGTCCTCAAATCCTTGACGACGGTCCCGACGGGGACGTCGACGATCAGGTCCCGACCCTTGCGCCCGCGCTTGCGGTTCGGGCCGCCGTGGCCGCCGTTCTCCGCCTTCCAGTGGATCTTCTTGGTGAAGACCATCAGGGTCCGCATGCGCGGGTTGGCCCTCAGGATGACGTCGCCGCCCTTGCCCCCGTCGCCCCCGCTGGGGCCGCCCTTGGGGCGGTACTTCTCCCGACGGAAGCTGATGCACCCGTCGCCGCCCTTCCCCGACACGAGGCAGATCTTCGCTTCGTCGATGAACATCGCCCGCCCAGCTCGCCCAGCTTGCCTAAAACGAGCAAAACGAAACCAACTCGCTCAACTCGACGGTAAAACGCGCAAACCAAAGGGGAAAAGGGAAACGGAAAGGCGGCGTCGTGGGGCGTTGCTTGGGCCCTCCCGACGGGGCTCACGAGGAGGTGGGCTGGATGTAGACGATCCGCCCCTTGAACTGCACCCGCCCGGCGACCTTGGCGAACAGCGTGTCGTCGCGGCCGATCCCCACGCCGGGGCCGGGCTTGAAGCGCGTCCCCCGCTGCCGCACCAGGATCTCGCCGGGCTTCACGAGCTGCCCGCCGAAGCGCTTGATCCCCAGCCGCTTGGATCGGCTGTCCCGACCGTTCTTGGTGCTGCCGCCGCTGGCCTTGTGCGCCATCGCCTTCTCCCCTCCTTCTTCATCCTTACATTAAGGGACTCAAACCCGCACGCTGTCGGCGGAGACCTCCCGGATGCCTAAATACTCGGGGTAGCGCTTCTCGATGGCCTTGAGCCCCAGGAGCATCGTCTCCAGGATGGCGTCGATCTCGCGGTTCAGCAGGTGATCCCGTCGGAGCCGGAGCACGAGGCGGTCGGGCTCGTCCTCCACCTCGGGGTCGAGCTTGAGGTAGTCCCGTAAGCCCAGGACGGCCGTGCGCAGCAGGGTGGAGACGCCCACCTCGACGTCGCGGCCCTCCTCGGGCATCCCCGGCGGGATCTCCCCCTGGCAGCGGCACTCCTGCACCCGCCCCTCGCGATCGCGGAGGATCTCCACCTCGATCATGCTTGGATCTCCTCGATCTGCGCCCGCATGTAGCGCTGCCGGTGGCCGTACCGCCGCCGGTAGCGCTTCTTCGGCTTGTACTTGAACCCGCGGATCTTCTCGCCCTTGAACTCCTCGGCGATCGTGGCCCGGACCGCGGCGCCCTCCACGTAGGGCTGCCCGATCTTCACCTCGTCGCCGTCGCGCACCAGCAGCACCCTGTCGAACGTGACCGGGTCGCCCGGCTTATGATCCCGCAGGCGCTCGATCACGACGGCCTGGCCCTCCTCGACGCGGTACTGCTTGCCGCCCGTCTCAATAATGGCGTACTTGACCGTCGGCGTCGTCATGGTCATGGCTGTGGGTTCACCCTTCCCGCTGGTCCCGCCGGTCCGGCGGACGCGCGACCATTGTAAGGCGCGGGTCGGCCGAGTTCAAGCCGTTTGCTGCTCCTTGAGCCCCTTCATCTCGTGGTAGCGCCGCGCCAGCGCCTCGACGTCGACCTTCTGGAGCAGGGGCTCCGGCTCCCCCAGCTTGATCTCGTGAGGCTCAACGCGCCCGACGTCCTCGAGCGTGAGCGCCGAGGCGTCCACGCCGAGCACCCGGTACGCCTTCCGGGCGAACGACGGGACGAAGGGCTCGAGCAGCACGGCCAGCGCCCGCACCAAGGAATACGCGGACGCGATCGCCCGGGGGTTGTGCTCCTCCCAGGGCTTCTCCCTTTGGACGTATTCGTTGCCCACGACGGCCAAGTCCCCGATCGCGCGAAGGGCGGGGGCCAGCTGGGCGTCCTCCTCGATCGCGCGCCGGTAGCGCTGGAGGGTCTCTTCAACGGCCCGTTGGACGTCGGGCGAGACGGGCTCCGCGGGCACGACGCCCCCGTACTTGCGGTGGGCGAGCGTCGCCACCCGGTGGATCAAGTTCGCGATGTTGTTCACGAGCACGCCGTTGATCGCCTTGTCGAGGTCCTCCCAGCTGAAGTCGATGTCCCGCGTCTCGGGCCGGAACGAGAACAAGTAGAACCGCCAGTAGACGCTGGGCAACAGCTCCAACGCCTCGTCGCCCCAGAGGCCCACCCGCCTCGTCTTCGAGAACTGCTGCCCCCCGAGCCAGTTCAAGTACTCCGTGGCCGCGATCTGGTCGGGCAGGTGGTAGGGCTCGCCCGTCGCCAGCAGCTGGGCGGGGAAGAAGATCGTGTGGAACGGGACGTTGTCCTTGCCCTGGGTGTAGACGTGCTTGACGCTTTCTCCTTCAGCGGGGTCGGGGAGCCAGTAGCGCCTCCAGCCGTCGGGCTCGCCCTTCTGCTCGAAGTGCTCGATGGTGGCCGAGACGTAGCCCAGGGCCGCCTCGGCCCAGACGTAGAGCACCTTCCCCTCGGCGCCCGCGAACGGCGCGGGGATGCCCCAGCGCAGATCCCGGGTGACGGCGCGGGGCTTCAGGCCCTCCTTGAGGAGATTTTCGGTGAAGCGCTGGACGTTCGGGCTGAAGCGCCGCGACGCCAAAAAGCGCTCAAGCTGGGGCTTCAGCTTTGGGAGGTCCAAGTACCAGTTGCGGGTGGTCTTGAAGACGATGCTCTTTTGGTTGCAGAGGCGGCAGATCGGGTCGATCAGCTGCTCGGGCTCCAGCAGGGCGCCGCAGTCGTCGCACTGGTTCCCGTAGGCGTTGGGGGACCCGCAGTAGGGGCACGTCCCCTGGATGAACCTGTCGGCCAGGAAGACTTGATCGTGGGTGCAGAAGGCCCGCTCCTCGTCCTTGGCGAAGATGTAGCCGTTCTGCTCGGCTTTCTTGTAGACGTCGCGCACGAAGCGGTAGTGGGTGGGCGACTCCGTGGAGGTGTAGTGCATGTCGATCTCGAACGCCTTTAAGATCTCGAGGATTTGCTGGTGCACGCGCTCGGCGAGCGCCTTGGGCTCGAGGCCCTGCTTGCGGGCCTCGTACTCGATGTGGGTGCCGTGCATGTCGGAGCCGCTGACGTGCAGCACCTCGCAGCCCCTGAGGCGGTAGTAGCGCATGAACGCGTCGCCCGACAGCAGCGACCCGATGAGGTTCCCCAGGTGCGGGACGTTCGAGGCGTAGGGCCACGCGCTGCAGACCAGCACCCGCTTCACGTTGTCCCTTGCCAGCGCCATCGCCTCCCCTTCCTCTTCACTACCGCTCTGCCCGCAGACGCCTGTGCGGGGTGCCGTCAGCTTAGCTCAACGCCGGAGCCGTTTCAAAAACTCCTCGCGGGAGATCCCCAGGTCGCGCAGGATCTTGCGGAGGAGGCCCCGCCCGATGTCCCGCTGGCCGTGCAGCGGAACGGCAATCTTGCGCCCGCCCGGCTTGGCGTAATAGGCATGGCTACCTCGCTGCCCGACCTTGCGATAGCCCAACGATTCCAGCACGCGGATCAGGTCACGGGCCTTGACGACGGGCAGCTTAGGCGCCATGCGCTTTGGCTTCAGCTTTAGTGCGAGTTTCAGCTTGAGCCTCGTCTGCGCTTGAGACGTCGACGACGAGGCGTTGGAGGCCCACCACCCGCGTGCGGAGCACGTCCCGGCGCTCCTCAGGGGGGGCCGACTCCCAGCAGAGCTGCACGACCTCCTTCAGGTTGGCCATCAGCTCGTCCAGCGTTCGTCCTTGGGCGTAACAGCCCTCAAGCTGCGGCACTTCGCCGACGTACCAACCATCCTCGTCCTGCTCGACGATCGCGAAGACTTCCAGCGTCCGCGTGGATCTCGCTGAGCCCGCCGCCATCGATCGCTCCTCCCCCTTTCTGCGCTCCCACAAGTCGCGAGCGAGAAGGATCGCTAGTCGCCGCCGAACTCCCGCATCACGTCCTCGTTCTCGGGGCGCCGGGCCGCTTGAATCAGCCGCTCGACCAGCTCCAAGTACGCGGGCCAGTGCCTCTGCAGGTAGGCCCGCAGGGCCGCGACGGCCTGCGCGTCCCCCGTGGTGGCCAGGAAGTGCGCCACCTGATGGGGGCCGACCCGCCGGATGACCCGATCCACGGCCTCCAGGCGCTCCTCCGGCGCTCCCACGCCTTGGCCTTGGGCTTGCGCGTGAGCCTGAAGCCGGTGCGCCGCGTCGAGGAGCGCCTCCTCAACGCCATAATCTCGCTTCGTCTCGCCCTTCGTCATGTCGTCGAGCCCTCCTTCGGGGCCAGTGTACCCGCCGGGCGCCTCGGGCGCGAGCGGGCGCTCGAGCAGGCGCCGCACCGTGCGCCAGCGGCGCCGCACGCAGTCGGGGAACTCGCCCCGCTCGGCGCAGCGCCTCAAGAACGCCCGCACGCCCGGCTCCGACGGGTAGCCCCAGCCCAGCCGCTCGCCGTAGCGCCGCCGCAGGCGCGCCATCTCCCGATCCCGCTGGACCTTGGCGACGATGGAGGCCGCGGCCACCAAGGGGTAGCGCGCGTCGGCCTTGTTCTCGACGACCAGCTCGCAGTCGAACGGGAGCGCCCGCCGCAGCGCGCCCTTGAACGAGGGGATCGCGCCGGGGGCCACGGGCGCGTCGATCAGCGCCGTTCGGGGGCGGGCCTTTCTCAGAATTTGGGCCATCGCCTCCAGCTCGACGGCCGTGACGCCCCGCGCGTCGAGCGCCCGCGCCGGGATGATTTTGAGTTCGACGCGCGCAATGGTTTCGATCTCGCGGGCCAGGGCCTGGCGCTGCGGGCGGGTGAGCGCCTTGGAGTCGCGCACCCCGAGCGCCTCCAGCTCGGCCAGCTCGCGCTCGCTTTGGACGAGCACGCCCGCGACGACCAGGGGCCCGATCACGGGCCCCCGCCCCGCCTCGTCGATCCCCAGAACTTTAGCTGGTCGTCGCGCCATCCCAACGGCCCTTCGGATTGATCTCCCCTGCGCGGCGAGTATACAATGATCGCCCGATGAGGCTCATCGTCTACTCCAAGGGGCTGTACTCGACGTGGCTCTACTACGCGCCCGACCGCCTCGCGTTCGACGCGGGCGAGGGCCTCAGCAGCATTTTGGGCAATAAGTGCTTCGCCATCCAGCACGTCTTCCTGTCGCACGGCCACGCGGACCACATCGCGGGGCTGATCGGGCTCATCAACATCCGCAACAGCGGGATGGGCGACACCGAAAAGCCCCTGACGATCTACTACCCGAAGGACAACTGGCGGGTGCTGGAGCTGATCGCGTACATCGCGCGGACGACCTCGCGGCTGAGCTACGAGCTGACGTGGGTGCCGCTGGAGCCCGGCGACCGGGTGAGCGTCTTCGAGGGGCAGAACCCCCGCTACGTGGAGGCCTTCGAGACGCAGCACACCCGCGGCGAGCGCTCGCTGGGCTACAACGTCGTGGAGGTCCGCCGACGGCTGAAGGACGAGTACCGCGACCTGCCCCAGGAGGAGATCCAGCGGCTGGTGCGGGAGCGGGGGCGGGAGGCGATCACGACGACCTACCCGGCCAAGCTGTTCTCCTACGGCGGCGACTCGGCCCCCCTCGACCCCAAGCGCGTCGAGGGGACCGAGACGCTCTTCCACGAGGCGACGTTTCTCAACCCCGAGGACCGCGAATCAAAAACGCACTCGACGCTCGACGAGGCGCTGGAGGTGGCCCGGCGGGCGGGCGTCAAGCGCGAGCTGTTCGTGTTTCACATCTCGTCGCGGTACAAGCCCGAGCTGCCCAAGTTCGAAGAGAAGCTGAAGAGGCTCGAGCTGGGCTTTAGGGTGGTGCTCGTGCCGCCGGGCCGGGTCTGTCGATATGATTAGGGTCGGAGGGGACGACCGTGGCACGGGCAGTCAAGGCGCGGTTGCAGCAGATCTCGGAGCGCGTCTGGGTGTACGGGCACGACCCGGCCCGCCTCGAGCCAGCCGTGGGGCTGGTGCTCACGGGCGAGGGCTGGATCGTCGTCGACTCGGGGAACTCCCCGACCCACGGCCTGCGGGTCTTCGAGGCGTGCCAGACGATCAAGGAGCGCCCCGTCCGCTACGTGATCAACACCCATCGCCACTTCGACCACGTCTTCGGCAACCAGGCGTTCCGGGGCGCGACGATCATCGCGTCGCGAAGGTGCCAGGAGCGCTTCGCCCGCAACCTCAAGGACGACTGGGCGCCGGAGCGGGTCCAGCGCTGGCTCCGCGAGGCCGTCTTATCAAAAGTCCCGACCCTTGACCCTGACGACTTCGAGCGGCTGAGGCCCGTCCCGCCGGCGCTGGGCTTCGAGGGCGAGATGACCCTGGAGCTGGGCGAGGTACCCCTCAAGCTCTTCCCGCTCGCGGGCGCCCACAGCGACGACTCCATCGGCGTCTACCTGCCGCGCGAGCGCGTGCTCATCTTGAGCGACGCGCTCTACTTCCACGAGGGGCCGGAGGCCCGCTTCTTGAAGCTGCTCCGGCTGCTCGACTACCTCGCGCCCCTGGAGGTGGACGTCTACGTGCCGGGGCACGAGGCGCCGCACGGCCGGGCGACGTTCGAGGCGCTCAGGGCGTACGTCCGCGAGCTGGCCCACGGCGTAAAGGCCCTGCTCCGCCGCGGGGCCTCCGAGCGCGACGTGCTGGACGCCCTCCCCTTCGACAAGCGCTACGAGGGCGTGAGCTTCCTCAGCCCCAGGCTCCACCGGCGGCTCGTCCAGGCCGCCTACCGCGAGTTGAGCCTGTGGCACTGAACATCAGCGGCCGAACGTCCCCGTGAGCCGGGCCTCGGCCAAGGGGCCGCCGATCTTCTGGATCTCGAGCTCCAGGCGCGGCTTGGTGACGCCCGGCCCGAGCGCCAGCTCGCGGTCCAGCGCCAACAGCCGGAAGATGTAGCGGTGGGGCTTCCCCGGCGGCGGGCACGGCCCCCGGTAGCCCAGGCGCTGGAAGTCGTTGACGCCGTGGATCGCGCCGTTTTGCAGCCGCTCCAGCGGCTCGACGCCCTCGGGCAGCTCCGTCACGTCCCCGGGAATGTTGAACAACACCCAGTGCACGAACGTCCCGCCCGGCGCGTCCGGGTCCTCGACGATGAGCGCGAACGTTTGCGTGCCCTCGGGCGCGCCCTCCCACTGTAAGGGCGGTGAGACGTCCTCGCCGACGCACGTGTACTTGTCGGGGATGCGCTCCCCGTCGCGAAACGCCGCGCTGGTCAACGTGAACTCCGCCATGGACCTCCCTCCTCGTTCTCGTTCCACGTCTGATGCTTGTCGCCTCGCGGGGCCCTCGGGCCGCGAGCAGCCCCCGACCCCGGGGGCCAACAGCCACAGCCCGACGATCGGGAACAGAAGCACGAGCCCTCCAAGCCTTCTGACGCGCGCCCTTGCGGCCCCCATGGCCGTGGGGATTGTACAGCGTGCGCGGGCGGCGGGGCGACCGATCGCGCCCTCGGGTGCGCGCTTGAAAACCCACGCCGCGGAGGGCTATGATCGCCCGTTGACGGTTCATCTTGAAGCTTGACCCCCGAGGAGCCTTGAGGAGGGTGAGAAGCATGCCGAAGTTCGAACTTCCGCCGCTGCCGTACGACTACAACGCGCTGGAGCCGCACATCGACGAGCAGACGATGCGCGTCCACCACGACAAGCACCATCTGGCGTACACGAACGGGCTGAACGCCGCGCTGGAGAAGCACCCCGAGCTGCAGGCGTGGCCCGTTGAGCGCCTGCTGCAGCACATCAACGCCGTCCCCGAGGACGTCCGCAGCGCGGTCAACTTCCACGGCGGCGGGTACCTCAACCACACGATCTTCTGGCACAACATGAGCCCGCAGGGCGGGGGCGAGCCGACCGGCGCCCTGGCCGACGCGATCAACGCCGCGTTCGGGGGCTTCGCGCAGTTCAAGGAGCGGTTCTCGCAGGCGGCCATCGGGATCCAGGGGAGCGGTTGGGCCTGGCTCGTGTACAACCCGCTCACCCAGAAGCTGCAGATCCAGACGATGCCCAACCAGACCAACCCCCTGACGCTGGGGCTGACGCCCCTCCTGGGCCTCGACGTCTGGGAGCACGCGTATTATCTCAAATATCAGAACCGCCGCCCCGACTACGTGCAGGCGTGGTGGAACGTGGTGAACTGGGCCGACGTCGCGGAGCGCTTCGAGAAGGCCCGCACCGGGACGGGCTGAGCCCGACTGCCCCGCGGATGGGCAGAGGCAGGGACGCGCGCCAGGCGACGGAGCTGCATCGGCGCTCCGAGCTCAAGATGCTCGAGCTGGCCCGTCACTTCTACGACGTGGCCGCCGAGCGGCTCGAGCTCAAGGAGCCCATCCGGACGCTGCTCCGCTACCCGAAGCGCAAGGTGACCGTTGAGGTCCCCGTGATCATGGACGACGGGCGGGTGGAGCGCTTCGAGGGCTATCGGGTGCAGCACCACCCCGTCTTGGGCCCCACCAAGGGGGGCATCCGCTACCACCCCAACGTGACGCTGGAGGAGGTCGAGGGGTTGGCCTTCCTGATGACGTGGAAGTGCGCGGTGGCCGGGCTCCCCTTCAGCGGGGCCAAGGGCGGGGTGCGCTGCGACCCGCGGGCGCTGAGCGAGGCGGAGCTCGAGCGGCTGACCCGGCGCTTCGCCTCCGAGCTCTCGGTCCTGATCGGCCCCGACGTCGACATCCCGGCGCCCGACGTGTTCACGGGCGAGCGGGAGATGGCCTGGATCGTCGACACGATCAGCATGCACCACAAGGGGCAGTTCATGCCGGGGCTGGTGACCGGGAAGCCCAAGGTGCTGGGGGGGTCCGAGGGGCGGGAGACGGCCACCGGTCGCGGCGGCTTCTTCGTCGCCCAGGAGATCCTCAAGGCCCTCAACAGGGAGCTCAAGGGCGTCACG
>WFPR01000176.1 GCA_015487455.1 Candidatus Bipolaricaulota bacterium | reverse complement strand
GGCTTGGGGCTCGAGCCCCAAGCCCTCTCGGGGCTGAGGGCCTGGGGCGCGACGGCCCTCCCCGCGCTGGTGCTGCTCGCGGCCTTCGGGCTGCCCCTCGTCCAGCTGGGCGTCTGGGCCTGGGACGAGCTGACGCGGGGCGTGGTCGATTGGGCCTGGCTGGGGGCGCTCGCCCGCCACAGCCTGACGCTCGCCCTGCTCGCGGCCGGGCTCACGACGGGGCTGGCCGTGGCGCTGGCCGCGGCGGCCCCGACGGGCGTCGGCGCGTGGGCCGTGAGGCTCGCGACGCTCGGCTACGCCGTCCCCGGCTCGGTGGTGGCCGTGGGGGCGCTGGCGCTGCTCGCGCGCCTCGACCACGGGCTCAACGCCGTCGCGGAGCGGGCGCTGGGCGTCCCCGTCGGGCTGGTGTTCACCGGGACGCTCCTCGGGCTCCTCTACGCCTATGTCGTGCGGTTCCTGGCCGTCGCCTACGGGGGCGTCGGGGCGAGCTTCGCGAAGCTTAAGCCCTCGATCGTCGACGCGGCCCGGACCGTGGCCCCGCCCCGACGGGTGCTCCTTAAAGTACAGCTCCCCCTGATCGCGCCCGGCGCGCTGGCGGCGCTGCTCCTGGTCCTCGTCGACGCGCTCAAGGAGCTGCCGATCGCGCTGCTGCTGCGGCCGTTCGGCTTCGACACCCTGGCCGTCTGGATCTACCAGATGGCCGCGGAGTCGATGTGGGCGGGGACGGCCCTGCCCTCGTTGCTGCTGATCTCCGTGGGGCTCGGCCCCGTGATCGTGCTCAGCCGACTCGACCTCTTCGGAAGGGAGGCGTCAACCCCGCATGAACGGTGACCTTGGTGTCGCCCTGGAGCTCTTCAAGGTCACGAAGCGCTTCGGGGCCGTGACGGCGCTCGAGGGCGTCTCGCTGCGGGTGGGGGCGGGGGAACGGCTGGCGATCGTCGGCCCCTCGGGCAGCGGGAAGACGACGCTGCTCCGCCTCGTGGCGGGGCTGGAGCGGCCCGACGCGGGCTCGATCCGCCTGGGGGGCGAGACGGTCGCGGACGCGCGGGCGGGCGTCTGGGTGCCGCCGGAGCGGCGGCGCGTCGGGTTCGTGTTTCAAGACGGGGCGCTCTTCCCGCACCTGACGGCCCTGGGCAACGTGGAGTTCGGGCTGTGGCGGCTGCCGCGCCGCCTCCGCCGCCGGAGGGCGTTAGAGGCGCTGGCCCGCGTGGAAGCTTTGCACTTAGCCGAGCGCTACCCGCACGAGCTCTCGGGCGGGGAGCAGCAGCGGGTGGCGCTGGCCCGCGCCCTCGCGCCGGAGCCCCAAATCTTGCTGTTGGACGAGCCCTTCGCCCACCTCGACGAGGGGCTGCGCCGTCGGCTCCGCGGGGAGCTGAAGGCGCTGCTCGACGCGCTGGGGACGACCGCCCTGATCGTGACCCACGACCCGCACGAGGCCCAAGAGCTGGGGGATCGGGTGGCGCGCCTCGAGCGCGGGCGGCTAAAGCGCCTGGAGACGGCCCCGACGGCCCCTCAACTTGACGATTTGCCCGTCGCCCGCTAAGCTTAGTGTTGCGCTTTTCTCGAGCCCGCTTCCTTCTCCCATCACAGGGTGCTCTTTTCTTGTGCCCGGGTCCGCGTCGCCGACGCAAAGAAAAGAAAAGGCAAGGCAAGACAAGAAAGGAAAGGAGGGGATCGCGGTGCGGACGCCGATCAAGATCGCGCTGATCGGGGTGGGCAACTGCGCGAGCGCCCTGGTGCAGGGGCTCCACTACTATCGGGACAAGCGGCCCGAGGACGCGATCGGGCTCATGCACTGGGAGATCGGCGGCTACCGGCCCTTCGACGTGGAGGTGGTGGCCGCCTTCGACGTCGACGCCCGCAAGGTCGGGAAGGACGTCGCGGAGGCGATCTTCGCCCCGCCGAACTGCACCACGGTCTTCTGCCCCGACGTCCCCAAGACGGGCGTGACGGTGCGGATGGGCAGGGTGCTCGACGGCGTCGCCGACCACATGAAGGACTACCCCGAGGAGCGGACGTTCGTGGTGGCGGAGCGCCCCGAGCCCACCAAGGCCGAGGTCGTCCGAGCGCTCCGCGAGTCGGGGGCCGAGATCGTGGTCAACTACCTCCCCGTGGGGTCCGAGGAGGCGACCCGGTTCTACGCCGAGTGCGCGCTCGAGGCGGGCTGCGCCTTCATCAACTGCATCCCCGTCTTCATCGCCTCGGACCCGAAGTGGGAGGCCCGCTTCGCGGCGGCGGGGCTGCCCCTCATCGGCGACGACATCAAGTCGCAGGTCGGCGCCACCATCACCCACCGGGCGCTGGCCAAGCTCTTCAACGACCGGGGGGTGAAGCTCGACCGCACCTACCAGCTCAACGTCGGCGGCAACACGGACTTCCTGAACATGCTGAACCGCCACCGCCTCGCGTCCAAGAAGATCTCGAAGACGGAGGCGGTGCAGGCGATGCTCGACCGGCCCCTCCGCCCCGAGAATATTCACATCGGGCCGAGCGACTACGTCCCCTGGCAGAAGGACACCAAGGTCTGCTTCATCCGCATGGAGGGGCGGCTCTTCGGCGACGTGCCCATGAGCCTGGAGCTGCGCCTGAGCGTCGAGGACTCGCCGAACTCCGCCGGGGTGGTCATCGACGCCATCCGCGTGGCCCAGCTGGCCCGGGAGCGCGGGGTCGGCGGGGCGCTGCTCGGGCCCTCGGCGTACTTCATGAAGCACCCGCCGCGGCAGCTCCCCGACCCCGTGGCGCGGGAGCTGGTGGAGCGGTTCATCGCGGGCGAGGATGAGCGCCAGATCGACCTCGACGGGCTGCTTGCTGCTGGCCGCGGGCGCGGGGCGCCGGTTGCGGGCTGACGGCCGCCTCACGAGCCCGAAGCCCCTCGTCCGCCTGCTGGGGCTCTCGCTCCTCGAGCGGGCGATCCTCACGGCCCGGGCGGCCGCGGGCTGCCCCGAGGTCGTGATCGCGCTCGGCTGCGACGCCCCTCAAATCCAGAAAGCGCTGGGGGACGGGCGCCGCCTGGGCGTCCGTCCCCGTTACGCGCTCAGCCCCGACTGGGAGCGGGGCAACGGGGCTTCCGCCCTGGCCGCCCGGCCCTTCCTGCGGGGCTGCGAGCGGTTCCTGCTGCTCATGAGCGACCACGTGCTCGACCCCGAGATCCCGAAGGCGCTGCTCGCCCACGGCGACGCGCTCGCCCGGGGCGAGGCCGACGTCCTGCTCGCCGTCGACCGGGAGCCGGGGCCGCACATCGACCTCGAGGACGCGACCAAGGTGCGGCTCGATCGAGACGGGCGGATCACGGCCATCGGGAAGGGGCTCGACGGGTATGACGCGATCGACACGGGCGCGTTCCTCTGCACGCCCGCGCTCTTCGACGCCCTGGAGGAGGCGCTGCGGGCGGGCGACGGCTCGCTCTCCGGGGGCGTCCGCGCCCTGGCCCGGAGGGGACGGGTGCGGGCCGTGGACGTCACGGGCCGCTTCTGGATCGACGTCGACACGCCCCAGGCGCTGCGGACGGCCGAGCGCCTGCTCCTCCGGCGGCTGCGGCAGAAGCCCACGGACGGCCCCGTGGCGCGCCACCTGAACCGCCCGCTCTCCATCCGCCTGTCCCGCTGGCTGGTCCGCACGCCCCTGACGCCGACCCAGCTCTCCTGGCTTTCGTTCATGGTCGCGGCCGCCGGGGCGGTCGCGCTGGCCCTGCCCGGCTACCCCGCGCTGGCGCTGGGCGGGCTGCTGGCCCAGCTGTCGTCCGTCCTGGACGGCTGCGACGGCGAGGTCGCCCGGCTCAAGCTCCAGACGAGCGAGCGGGGCGGCTGGCTCGACGCGGTCCTCGACCGCTACGCCGACGCGCTGCTCGTGGGCGGGCTGACCCATCACGCCTGGCTCGTCGCCCCGGGGCCGGGGACGGCCGTCTGGCTCTGGGGCCTGGCGGCCCTCTCGGGCGTGCTGCTCAACAGCTACACCGCCGACAAGTACGACGCGTTCCTGAAGCGGGCGCTTGAGGAGGGGAGGAGGCGCCCGCTGCGCCTCGGGCGCGACGTCCGGCTGTTCCTGATCTTTCTGGGCGCGCTGCTCAACGCGCCCCTGGCCACGCTCGTCGCGCTGGCCCTCCTCAACCACGGGGAGGTCCTCCGTCGGCTCTGGCTCCTCGGGCGCGCCTAGCGTGGACGCCCGCCCTCTCCCCCCTCGCCCTCGCCCTCCTCCTCGCGGAGCTGCCGCTCCAGCTCCCGAAGCTCGCGGTCGATCTGGGAGTCCAGGGGGTGGGCCAGCGCGCGGACGGGCTGCAGCTCGTACAGCGTCAGGGGCTGGTTGAGCCCCTTCAGGCGCCGGACGCCCCGCTCGACGTACTGGAAGCCCTCCAAGGGCCCCGCCAGCTCCTTGACGAGCTCGGAGAGCACGACCTCGCCGCCGCGGGCCTCCTCCATCACCCGCCGAGCGACGTTGACCGCGTGGCCGAGCACGTCCTTGGGGCTCCCCTCCCGCTCCATGCCCGCGCCCACGCGGACGGGCTCCCCGGCGTGCAGCCCGATCCGCACCTTGAGCTCGCGGGCGAGCCCGGAGCGCTCCATGAGCTCCTGGACCTCCGCGGCGCAGAGCAGCGCCCGCCGCGCGCTCGAGAAGCTCAACAGGAAGCCGTCGCCCAGCTCCTTGACGATCGTGCCCCCGTGACGCTCGGCGCAGCGCCGCACCAATTCATAGTGCTTCTGCAGCGTTTGAAGCGCCCGCTCGTCGCCGTGCTTCTCGACGTAGGCCGTGAAGCCCTCGAGGTCCGTGAACATCAGGACGGCCACGCCCTCAGGGAGCGCCTGCCGCTCGATGCGCTCCAGCTCCCGCCTTGAAAGATGACGCTGCAGCTCCAACACCTTCTGGGCCGCCTTCGCCTCCCGCAGCTCGGCCTTGAGCCTCTCCACCTCTTGTTTGAGCTTCTTCAGCTCCTTGGGGCTGCCGCGGAACGCCCGGATGACGAGCGCGTCGCTGAAAGGCTCAAAAACGGCGATCAAGAAGATGATCACCAAGACCCAGAACCACCACTGGTCCCACGGGATCATCGCCCGACGCCTCCCCTTGGGAGCATAGGGGATTTCCCCTCGGGGGTCAACGCGGTACCATCGTGGCGGGGGCGTCCGTCATGAAGTTTTCGAGGGGATGAAAAATGGAGGAGCCCTTGGACCTGCGCCGCTACCGCGCGTTCTTGATCGATTTGGATGGGGTGCTCGTCTGGGACGGGGAGCCGATCCCCGGCGCCGCCGAGGCGCTCACGGCCCTCAAGCGCCTCGCCCCCGTCGTGGTCCTCTCGAACAACTCGACGCGCTCCCGGCGGGCGTTCGCCCTCGAGCTGCGGGCGAAGGGCTTCCCCGTCAGCCCGCGCGAGGTCGTCAACAGCGCCTACGTCGTGGCCCAGCACCTGAGGCGGGAGCACGGCCCCGTCGCCGTCTTCGCGATCGGGGAAACGGGGCTGTTTGACGAGCTGGAGCGGGCGGGGCACCAACTCGTCGAGCCCGAGCGCGCCCAGTTCGTCGTGGTCGGGCTCGATCGGGACTTCCACTACGGGAAGCTGACGCGAGCGCTGCGGGCTTTGCTGGGCGGGGCGCGCTTGATAGCCGCCAACGCCGACCCGACCTTCCCGACGCCCGAGGGCCCGATCCCCGGCGCCGGGGCGCTCGTCGGCGCGATCCGGGGCCTGGGCTACGAGCCCGAGGCTGTGGTGGGCAAGCCCAACCCGATCGCGTTCCGGGTGGCCTTGAGCGCCGTGGACGTCGAGATCGCCTTGAGCCCCAAGGATGCGCTCATGATCGGCGACCGCCTCGACACGGACGTCGAGGGCGCGGCCCGCCTCGGGATGGAGGCCGCGCTGGTGCTGACGGGCGTCACCACGCCCGACGACCTGGAGCGCTGGCCGGGGCCGCGGCCCGCGCACGTCGCCCGGAGCTTAAAAGAGCTGGTCGAGCGGGGGCTCCGGCGATCTCAGCCGTCGGGCTGAACGCGGACGTGAGCGAGGAGCGCCTCGGCCCGCACCCGCTCGTGCTCCGAGGGCTCCTCGAGCACGAGGGGACCGAGGGCTTCCTCATGGCCCAGGACGAGCGCCTCCACCAGCTCGTCTTGTGACAGATCTCGCCCCAGCAGCTCCCGAAGGGTCGCCATCGCGTCGCGCTCGAGCCGGACGGGCCTCCCCGCGAGCGCGTAAAAGCGGGACACCCAATAAAGCATCCCCTCGAGCCCGCCCCAGACGGGCATCGTCCCGTGCACCAGCACCACACCTCGCTTCTGCACCTGGGCCGTCCCGACGAGCTTTTTGCCGTCGACGGCTAAATCGTACGGCCCGTCGCAGAACGCGCCCTCGACGTGTTGAAATTCCGCCTTGAGCGAGAGGCGCGCGAGCGCCGCGACGAGCCCTTGGGTGTAGCGCCGATACGCCTCGGGGACGCCCGGGCGCGGGCGCCCCCGCACCGGCGCGAAGACGCTGACGTTCACGAACTCGGGGGACTGCCAGACGGCCTGGCCGCCGCTCGATCGCCGAACCAGCTCGACCCCTTGGGCGTCGAGGGCGCGGACGGCCTCCCGAAAGCGGGGGAGCCTCGAGTCGAAGCGCCCCAGCGCCAAGCCCTCGGCGGGCCGCCAGATCCAGACCGTGGGCGGGGCCCGCCCCTCGGCGACGGCCTCCGCGATCGCGGCCTCCAGCGCGTACTGCCGGGCCAAGGGCCGATGATGAGTGGGATCGTCGGCCTCGGCGTCGATGTCGAGGCTGAGGAGGAGGCGCCAGGCGCTCATCTTGGATCACTTCTCAAACTATAGCGAACGCAGGAGCCCCACGTACAGCACGTAGACGGGCAAGGCGAAGAGCAGCCCGTCGAGGCGGTCGAGCAGCCCGCCGTGGCCGGGGAAGAGCCGCCCCGAGTCCTTGACGCCCGCGGCCCGCTTGAGCAGCGACTCAAATAGATCGCCAAGCTGGGCGGCCCCGCCCACTAGCACTCCCAACCCCAGGGCGTGCCCCAGCCGGGTCGCCGGGGGCCACTCCGGCCACAGCGCCCAAAGCCCCCCGAACGCGACCCCAACGCTGAGCAGCAGCCCGCCAACGACGCCCTCCCACGTCTTGCCGGGGCTGAGCGTCGGGGCGAGCTTCCGCCGCCCCCAAAAGCGCCCGGCGAAGAAGGCCCCCGTGTCGTAGGCCCAGACGAGCAAAAGCAGCCCCACCACCAGGGTGAACCGATCCGGGCCCGGGCCCGGCTGGGCGGACGCGGGCAGATCGAAGGCGGCGAAGGCCCAGGGGAACACCTGCAATAGGCCCGGGATGTAGACCCAGCCCAGGGTTACGGCCCCCGCCCCGTACAGGCGCTCCTTCGGCGTCCCTCCCCCGAAGAGGTGCACAGTCCACAGGACGAGCGTCCCCCCCAGCAGCGCG
>WFPR01000175.1 GCA_015487455.1 Candidatus Bipolaricaulota bacterium | reverse complement strand
GAGGGCTGTCGGGAGGCCGTCATCGGCGATCGAGCGGTCATCCGCACCGGGACGATCATCTACGCCGACGTCGTCATCGGGGACGACTTCAAGACGGGCCATCATGTGCTCATCCGCGAGCACACCCGCATCGGGGATCGCGTCGTGGTGGGGACGGGCACCGTCATCGACGGCCACGTGGAGATCGGCAGCTTCGTCAAGATCGAGAGCCGCGTCTACATCCCGACCCACACCCGAATCGGGAGCCATTGCTTTTTGGGGCCCGGCGCGGTGCTCACCAACGACAAGTACCCCCAGCGCCTGCGCGAGGAGTACGAGCCCCGGGGCCCCGTGCTGGAGGAGAGCGTCACGATCGGGGCGAACGCGACGATCCTGCCGGGGGTCCGCATCGGCGAGGGGGCGATGGTGGCCGCCGGGAGCGTGGTCACCAAGGACGTCCCCCCGTGGCACCTGGCGGTGGGGGTGCCCGCCCGCGTCGAGCCCCTGCCCGAGCGCCTTCGGGAGCGGAACCGGGCCAAGGCGTGGTGAACGGGGGTATGACCCACAACGAAACGCTCCACGTCGGCGTCATCGGCTGTGGCAAGATCGCCGAAAAGCACCTCAACGCCTATCGCAAGCTGAAGGGCGTCCGGGTCACGGTCACGGACATCGTGCCTAAGGGCCAGGTCGTCGCCCGGCGCTACGGCGTCGGCTGGCACCCCGACCCCGACGGGCTGATCGCCGACGCGGGCGTGGACGCGGTCGACGTCTGCATCCCCACGCCCGCCCATGCCGAGACGATCCTCAAGGCCCTCGACGCGGGCAAGCCCGTCTTCTGCGAAAAGCCCCTGGCCCGAAACCTCGAGGAGGCGCGCGCGATCGCGAAGAAGGCGAAGGAGACGGGCCGGATCGTCATGGTCGGCTACTTGTATCGCTTCCACCCGGCGTTTCAGTTCGCCCGAGAGGTGCTTCAGGAGGAGGTCTTGGGGAGGCCGTACTTCGCGCTCTTCCGCCTAGGGGGGCGCGGCTCGCACAAGGCGTGGAAGCACAAGCGGGAGACGGGCGGCGGCGCGGGGAACGAGATGCTCGTCCACATGCTGGACCTTGCCCTGTGGTACTTCGGCCCTCCCCGACGCGTCCGGCTGCTCGAGCTGGACACCGTGCTCAAGGAGCGGGAGATCGAGGGCAGGGTCGTCCAAGTCGACGCCGAGGACCTCATCGTGCTCCAGCTTGAGACCGAAGGGGGGGTGAAGGTCCTCTGTGAGAGCGATCTCTTGACGCCCTCGTACATGAACTACATGGAAGTTCAAGGCACAAACGGCTCGTTGTGGACGTCGATCCTCGAGCACTTCCCCACGCTGCTCTACCTCAAGGAGCCCCGCGGGGTCTACGATCGGGGGCAGAACGTCTTCGAGTTCCCCCGGGTGGACCTCTTCGAGCGGGAGCTTGAGCACTTCGTTCGATGCGTGCGGGAGGGCACCCCGCCCGAGCTGAACTCCCTGGACGACTCGTTGAGGCTGATGGAGATTCTGGAGCGCGTACGGGAGGCGACGCCGAGCCATGACTGAGGCAAGGAAGCCGTTCATCCCCATCGCCCGGGTCGAGCTGTCCGACGCGGAGATCGAGGCCGCCGCCGCGGTGCTGCGGTCCGGGCGGTTGGTCCAAGGGCCTCAGACGGAGGCGTTTGAGCGCCGCTTCGCCGAGGTCGTGGGGGCCAAGCACGCGATCGCGACCAGCTCCGGCACCGCGGCGCTGCACGTGGCGTATATGGCCCTGCTGGAGCCCGGGAGCGACGTCCTGGTGCCGACGTTCAGCCACATCTCAACGGCCAGCATGGTGCACTTCGCGGGCTGTCGGCCCGTCCTCTGCGACATCGACCCTCGGACGTTCACCCTCGACCTCGACGACGCCGAGAGGCGCCTGACGCCCAACACCCGCGCGATCGTGGGGGTGCATCTCTTCGGGAACGCCTGCGCCATCGACGAGGTCTTGAAGTTCGCCCGAGCCCACGGGTTGCGGGTGGTTTGGGACGCGGCCCAGGCCCACGGCACCCGCTACCGGGGCCGGGACGTGGGCAGCTTCCCCGACCTCGTGTGTTACTCGTTCTACCCGACGAAGAACCTCTTCGTCGGGGAGGGCGGGATGATCACCACGAACGACGACGAGCTGGCCGAGCGCTGTCGCCTGCTGCGCAGCCACGGGCAAACTCGAAAGTACGAGCATCCCGTGTTGGGCTTCAACTACCGCCTGACGGAGGTGGAGGCGGCCATCGGGCTCAAGCAGCTGGAGCGCCTGGACGAGCGGGTGCGGAGGCGCCGCGAGAACGCCGCCTTCCTCACCGAGCGGCTGTCCCAACTCGACGGGATTCAGACGCCCTACGTGCCCGAAGGGGTGGAGCACTCGTACCACCAGTACTCGATCCTGGTGGACCCCGAGACGCTGGGGCGGACGCGGGACGAACTGGCGCGGGCGCTGCACGAACAGGGGGTCGGCACCGGGGTGCACTATCCCCGCCCTATCCACAAGCAGCCCGCCTTCGAGAGGTTGCTGGGCGAGCAACACCTGCCCGTGAGCGAGCGGGTGGCCGAGCGCATCCTCTCGCTGCCCGTCCACCCTGCCCTCACCCGGGATGACCTGGAGCGCATCTGCACCGCCGTCGAGCGGGCGGTACACTTAAGGGCGTGAGGCTCAAAGCTCCCAGGACGCTTTGGATCGTTAAGCAGTACGCCGTGAGTCCCGATCAGGCCGGGGGGACCCGCCAGTTCGACTTCGCGAGGGAGCTGGCCAAACGGGGCTGGGAGGTCGTCCTCTGGGCCAGCAGCTTCTCATACTTGGAACATCGGGACACGAAGCTCCGTCCGGGGGAGCGCTGGCGGGTCGAGCCCTTCGGGGACGTACGCGTCGTCTGGCTGAAGAGCTTCCCCTACCGGCGCAACGACTGGCGCCGTGTCGTCAACATCGTGCACTTCGCCTGGGTGCTCCACCGTTGGGGCGTTCAGCTCGTGCGGGCCGGGGTCGTCCCGGCCCCCGACGTCGTGTGGGCGTTTTCCGTTCCCTTGCTGGCCCCGTGGGTGGCCCAGCGCTTGGCCGCGCGCTACCGGGCTGCCTTCGTGCTGGAGGTCGGGGACCTCTGGCCTCAGACGCTGATCGACATGGGCGTTCTCGGCGAGCGCCATCCCCTTACGGCCCTCCTGCGGGCGATCGAGCGGACGCTGTGCCAAGGGGCCCGTCGTCTCCTCGTCGGCCTGCCCCACGCCGACGCCTATCTCCGGCGCCTGGGCGTCCCCCCCGAGCGTTTAGTGCCCCTGCCTCACGGCGTCGACGTGCGACGCTTCCAGACTCAAGAGCCGTCCACGCCGTCCTCGAACGACGCGTTCACCCTGCTGTACGTCGGGGCTCACGGCCCGGCCAACGCCCTGGACACGCTGCTTAAGGCCGCTAAGCGTCTCCAAGCTCAGGGGCATAGTGATGACGTTCGGATCGTGCTCGTCGGGGACGGGCAGGAGAAGCCGCGCCTACAAGCCTTGGCTCGGGAGTGGGCCCTGAAAAACGTCGAGTTTCGCGACCCGGTGCCGCGGCGGCTCGTCCCCGAGCTGCTCCAGCAGGCCGACGCCTTGGTGCTCACGCTGCGGGACTTACCTCTTTATCGCTACGGGATCAATCTCAATAAGCTGTTCGACTACATGGCCGCGGGAAAACCTGTCCTCTTTGCAGGTCATTCTAGAAACAACCCTGTGGAAGCTGCACGGTGCGGCCTGACCGTTCCCCCAGAGAACCCTCAAGCCCTGGCGGACGCGATCCTGCAGCTTAAGGCCCTGTCGCCCGAATCGCGAGCGGCCATGGGGCGCCGTGGGAGGCGCTACGTGCAGGAGAACCACGCCCTCGATCGCTTGGTCGACCGTCTGGAGCGCGCCCTCGAGGCCGCCTATGAGGAGCACAGAAGGGGCCTCAAGCCCCGCGAGCCTTCAGCTTAATCTCAATCTCAGCGAAGATGGGCGCTTTCAAGCGTCGACGGGGGGAGACCGTTCAGCGCGCGCTCAAGCGCGTCCTCGACGTGGGGGTGAGCGCCCTTGGACTCGTGGTGTTGGCCGTGCCCTTCGCGCTGATCGCGCTGGCGATCAAGCTCGACGACGGCGGCCCCGTCTTCTTTCGCCAAGAGCGCGTCGGGCTCCATGGTCGCCGCTTCCGCGTGTGGAAGTTCCGCACGATGGTCGTCGGGGCGGAGGGGCAGGGGCTTGGAGTGACGGTGGCCCAGGATGATCCACGCATCACCCGAGTAGGGCGCTTCCTAAGGGACTTCGGGTTGGACGAGCTGCCCCAGCTCATCAACGTGCTGGTGGGCGAGATGAGCCTGGTTGGCCCCAGGCCGACCTTGCCCTACCAAGTCGAGCACTACAACGAGCGCCAGCGTCGGCGCTTGACGGTGAAGCCCGGCATCACCAGCTTGGCCGTCGTCTCCGGGCGCAACGCCCTCTCGTGGCGCGAGAGGATCGAGCTGGACTTGCAGTACATCGAAAACTGGTCGCTCTGGCTCGACCTTAAAATTCTGCTGAAGACCCCCTGGGTGGTGCTGGTCAAGCGCGAGGGGCTGTACGGACCGAAAGGGGTCAACGACCCTTTTGTTAGCCCAAACGCTCATCAAAAGGCTTCACAGCTGGCTGAAAAGAGCAGGGAGAGCGGGGAACGGGAGGAACGCCTAGATGCCAAAGGGTGAGGAGCTGCTCATCTACGGGACGGGCGGCCACGCGAAGGTCGTCTGCGACTGCGCGGTGCGGGCGGGCTTCCGCGTCGTGGGCTTCCTGGACGACGATCCCCAAAAGCACGGGACAACCCTTTGGGAGTTTCCCGTGCTTGGGGGCTTCGAGCGACTGCAGAAGGGTTTTTCATCAGAGGTCAAGCTCGTGCTCGCGATCGGGGACAACGAAGCGCGGCGGCGCGTGGCCGAGCGCCTGAGGCCCTTGGGCGTCGAGTTCGCCGTGGTGGTGCACCCCGGCGCCCAGCTGGGGCGGGGGGTGGAGG
>WFPR01000174.1 GCA_015487455.1 Candidatus Bipolaricaulota bacterium | reverse complement strand
GCTCGGCGAGGTCCACGACGAGAACGCGCGGGCGCTGGGCGGGGTGGCGGGACACGCGGGGCTCTTCGCGACGGCCGTGGAGCTGGCCCGCTTCGCCCAAGCGCTCTTAGAGGGGGGCGGGGGCGCGCTGAGCCCGGCGGCCGTGCGAGCCCTGCTCGCCCCCCAGACGGCGGGCTTAAACGAGCGCCGGGGGCTCGGCTGGTGTCTTTACGACCCGCGGCGCCCGCCCGCCGGGGCCGGGGACCTTTGGACGGAACGGGCGTTCGGGCACACGGGGTTCACGGGCGTCTCGCTGTGGGCCGACCCGGCCCCGGAGCGGCGGCTGATCGTCGTGCTGCTCACGACCTGGGTCGGCGGGGGGGCGGAGCTGGCCGCGCTGCGCGCCCGCGTCCACAACGCCGTCGTGGGGAGCCTGAAAGCGTAAAGACCGACGTGTAAGCGGGCGTAAGTAAGTAAGCTAAGCCAAAGCGTGGGCGTGGGGTCATCCGCGCTCGTAGACGGCTACGGGCTCGCCCAGCAGCGCCTCGTTGAGCTTCTCCACCCCTAGGCCGGGCCCCGTGGGCGCGACCAGCTCGCCCGTCTCGGGGTCGAACCGCGGCCCGCCCCGCGCGATGAGCCGCTGATCGGGCCTCAGGGTCATCCCCATGTCGAGGTCGCCGTAGCGGACGACGTCGAGGGCCAGGGCGAGCTGAAGGGCCGCCGCTTGGCCCAGGTCCGTCTCGAGCATCCCGCCGACCTGGGCGATCAGCCCGGCGGCCTCCGCGATCGTCGCGACCTTCTGCGCCCCGAGGAAGCCGCCGTGCTTCATGAGCTTCAGGTTGAAGCCGTCGACGGCCTCCAGGCGCACGAGGCGCAGCGCCTCCTGGGGCGTGCAGACGCTCTCGTCGGCCAGGACGGGGACCGGCTGCTGGCCCCCGCGCACCCGCTTCAGCCCTTCGAGGTCCCCTCGGGCGATGGGCTGCTCGACCAGCTCGACGTCGAACCGCGCGACGGCTTGGAGCACCCGCAGCGCCTCGGGGACCGTCCAGCCCTGGTTGGCGTCCAGGCGCAGCTCGATCGTGGGGCCGACGGCCTCGCGCACCGCCCGGACGCGCTCGACGTCCGCCTTGGGGTCGCGCCCCCCGCCGAGCTTGAGCTTGAGCGCCCGAAAGCCCTGCTCGACGCGCGCTTGGGCTTCGTGGGCCATGCGCTCCGGCGTGTCCAGGCTCAGCGTGAAGTCCGTGAGGAAGCGATCGCGCCCCGTCGCGGGCGCGCCCAGCAGCGTCCGCACGGGGACGCCCCAGAGCTTTCCGGCCAGGTCGTGGAGCGCGACGTCGAGGGCGGCCTTGGCCGCGGCGTTCCCCACCAGCGCCCGATCGAGCCGGGCGATCAAGGCGCGGAACGCGCGCACGTCCTGACCGAGCAGCTCGGGAGCCAGGACGTCCAGGGCGCCCAGCACGGACTCGGCCGTCTCGCCGAACAGCCCGGGCCGCGACGCGGCCTCGCCCCAGCCCTCCCGCCCCTGCGCGTCGCGCACCCGCACCAGCACGCCCTCGTAGCCCGCGCTGGCCCCCTGCGAGATGACGAAGGGCGTCTCGAGCTCCAGCTTGACCCGGTACACGTCCACCCGCTGGACCCACATCGCACGATCAGCCACCCTAGCACAACGGCGGGCGCGACGTCAAGGGGGAGCCCTCGGCCCTCAGCCCTTGGCCGGTTGGCCGGTCGTCGCGCGAGCTTGACAGGGCGCGGCCCGCCGTGGTATGTTGTCTATACAATGGCGGCCTCCCATCCGCACGCCGTGGACGCGTTGCTGGAGGGGCTGGGGCGGGAGCTGGACCGGGCGAGTCCCCTGCCCTTGTACTACCAGATCAAGGAGCTGCTGCGGGAGCGGATCGAGCGGGGGGAGCTGCGGCCCCACGAGCGGCTGCCCTCGGAGAACGAGCTGGAGCGGGCGCTGGGCGTCAGCCGGATGACCGCCCGCCGGGCGCTGGCCGAGCTGGAGACCGAGGGCTACGTCTACCGCGAGCAGGGCCGGGGGACGTTCGTCGCGGAGCCGAAGCTCCGCCAGAGCCTGCTGCGCCTGACCAGCTTCACCGAGGACATGCGCGCTCGGGGCCTCCGGCCGGGCGCCCGCGTGCTCGACGTCCGCGTGATGAGGGACGAGCGCGTCGCGGCCCGCATGGGCCTCGAGCCCGAGGAGGCGTTCGTGCGGGTGCGGCGGGTGCGGCTCGCCGACGGGCAGCCCCTGGCGCTGGAGACGGCCTACGTGCGGGCGGCGCTCTGCCCCGGCCTGGAGGCCGAAGATCTGACGGATCGATCGCTCTACCAGACGCTGCGCGAGCGGTACAAGCTGCAGCTCGGCCGGGCGGAACAGACGCTCGAGGCGGGCGCCGCCACGGAGTTCGAGGCCCAGGTGCTGCGCATCCCCGTGGGCCAGCCGGTGCTCCTCATCGAGCGGCTGACCTTCCTCGGCGACGGGAGGACCCCCATCGAGTTCGTCCGCTCCGTCTATCGGGGGGACCGCTACAAGTTCGTGGTCGAGCTGCGCCGATGATCGCGGGTTCCGACGCCGAGACTCCGACGATGACCCTCCAACCCACGGAGGCCCGACACCCCGAGGCCCGCGGGCTCGACGCGCTGCCGCTGAGCGAGCTGCTGGCGACGCTCCACCGGGCGGACCGGGAGGCGGTCGAGGCCGTGGGCCGCGCGCTGCCCCAGATCGAGCGGGCGGTCGAGGCGCTCGTCGAGGGCTGGGAGGCGGGCGGGCGCTGGGTCTACG
>WFPR01000173.1 GCA_015487455.1 Candidatus Bipolaricaulota bacterium | reverse complement strand
GGAGCTGGAGGAGGCCGTCGAGCGCTTCCGGCTGCTGGGCTTTCGGGAGACGGCCCGCGGCTTCGCCGAGGCGTTCGGGGTGGCGATCAGCTGGCTGGAGCCCAAGCACAGCCCTGAGGTCAAGGCTGAAGCTCCCGCGCTCGAGCTGCTCCAGCCGCTGGGCGACGGCCCCGTCCGGCGCTTCCTAGAGAAGCGGGGCGAGGGGCTCCACCACGTCGCGTTCGCCGTGCCCAACATCGAGAGCGCTCTGAAAGAGCTCAAGGCTCAGGGCGTCCCGCTGGTGGACGAAGCGCCCCGGGAGGGCTTCCGCGGGCATAAAGTCGCCTTCGTGCACCCGAGGGGCTTCCACGGCGTGCTCGTCGAGCTGGTGGAGGAGCCGAGGCCCGGCGGCTGAATGAAGACGTTCAGGGCTCTTTAAGGCTTTAAAAGCTTGAGTCGCTTGAGGTCCGCCTCCGTCCACCGGGCCTGCTCCTCGATGATCGCCTTGAGCGTGCCCACCTTGAGCGTCTGACCCGGCCGGTGGACGTGTAGGGTGACGGTGCGCCCGTCGGGATGCGCGAAAAAGCGCGTGGCCCCCTTCCTGCGCCACTCTCGGAAGCCGTCCCGCTTGAGGGCCGTGATGAGCTTGCGCACCGTAACGCCGCGCAGCTTGCTGTAGTCGATGGCCATAGACCGCTACTGGGCTGAGCGCGACCGTCAAACGGGAGAGCAAACACAAGAGGCTTGAGGGCTTACAGGGTCACGGTGATGCGGGGCTCGGCGCTGACCTCCACTTGGTCGGGCTCCTCGGGGATGGGCTCCCCCTTCTCCTTCAGGTACTCGAGGAGGAGCTCCACGGCGTTTCGGAGGTTTTCGAGGGCCTCTTCGGGGGTGTCCCCCCAGGCGTGGGCGCCCCGCTCCCTGAGCAGGGGCACGTAGGCCCGCCAGACGGCCTGCTCCTCGGGCTCGTCGGGCCACCTGTCCCGCTCTAGGACGACCTTGAACGTGTACGACTTGAGCCGGGTCTCCCCGATGGCCATGGCCTAACCCCCTTCCACGCCCGCGCCCGTTGAGGCGTAGCTCCAGACGGTCTCCTCGCCCTTGTCCTTCAGCTCGATGCCCAGCTCCCGCAGGCGTGCGCGGATGCGATCGGCCAGCTCGTACTCCCGCTTGCGGCGCAGCTCCTTGCGCACCTCGATCAGCAGCTCGACGAGCTGGGCCTGCACCTCCCCGTGGGCTTGGCGCCAAGGGGATTCTTGGAAGAGGCCCAACGGCGCGCCCAGCTCGCGGATCAGCTCAAAGGTGCGCTTGAGCAGCGGCAGGTCCTCCTCGGCGACGTCTTGGCGGAAGACGTTCGCCTCCTTGACCAGCTCGAAGAGCACCCCCAGCGCGGCCGCGGTGTTGAAGTCGTCGTCCATGTGCTCCTCGAACTCGCGCTTGGCCCGCTCCAGATATGCGAGATACGTCCGGCCGCGCTTCGTCAGCTTCTCAACGTTCAGCTCGGCCGTGTGGCCGTCGCGGCGGTCCAGCTCTTGGTCGAGCTCCTCGAGCAGGTGGTAGACGCGCTCGACGGCCCGCCGCGCGTCCTCCATCGCCTCGTGGGTGAAGTTGACCGGCGTTCGATAGTGCTTGCTCAGGTAGAAGTAGCGCACGGCCTCCTTGCCGTAGCGCTCAACCACGTCGCGGGCGTACTCGAAGTTGCCCAGCGACTTGCTCATCTTCTCGCCTTGATACTTGAGCAGGCCGTTGTGCATCCAGTAGCGGACGAAGGGTTTGCCCGTGGCGGCCTCGCTCTGGGCGATCTCGTTCTCGTGGTGCGGGAAGATCAAGTCCTGCCCGCCGCCGTGGATGTCGAGCGTCTCGCCCAACAGCCCCATGGCCATCACGGAGCACTCGAGGTGCCAGCCGGGCCGGCCCTCGCCCCAGGGGGCGGGCCACTTGGGTTCGCCGGGCTTGGCCGCCTTCCAGAGGGCGAAGTCGAGGGGATCCTCCTTGCGCTCGTCGACCTCCACGCGGGCCCCCGCCTCCAGCTCCTCCAGCGACTTCCCCGAGAGCTTCCCGTAGCCCTCAAACTTTCGCACGCGGAAGTAGACGTCGCCGCCCTCCAGCACGTAGGCGTAGCCCTTGTCGATGAGTTTTTGCACGAACTCGACCATCTTGGGGATCCACTCCGTCGCCTTGGGCTGGTAGTTGGCGGGGAGCACGCCCAGGCGCTCTAAATCCTCCCAGTACGCCTGGGTGTACCTCTCGGCGATCGCCTGGGGGGAGACGCCTTCCGCCGCGGCCCGGTTGATGATCTTGTCGTCGACGTCCGTGATGTTCTGCACGAAGGTGACTCGATAGCCCCGGTACTCGAACCAGCGGCGCACCACGTCGAAGACGATGAAGGGGCGGGCGTTCCCGATGTGGAAGTAATCGTACACGGTGGGGCCGCAGACGTACATCTTGACGTGGCCCGGCTCCAGCGGCTCGAAGGCCTCCACCCGCTTGGTGAGGGTGTTGTAGATCTTGATGCCCATGGCGGGCAAAGTATAGCCCTTGGGCTTTGAGGGCGCAATGCTCTGCCCTTCTCCCTTGCCCTTGCTTGCCTTACACGGGCGTTTCCGTCTCCGTCTTGGTCTTGGCCTTGGCTTGAGCGGCCCTTTGACCTTGACCCTGAAGCACCCTCTGTAGGGCTTCCAGCAGGAACTCCTGCGCGTGCAGGATCTCGATGAGCACCACCTCGCCGTCCTCGGCGAGGTGAACGATAAAGTCCCCGGCCTCCTCGGCATGGTCGACGGGCTTGCGGCTGAACCGCACGATCAGCGCATCGGCGTCCGGGCTGTAGCGCATGTCGGCCTTACCTTTCTCGTTCATAGCGCTCCCGCCTCCCCGGATACACCGTGATGATACGAATCTTCTCGCCCCGCTGCACGTAAGGCACGCGAAGCACGTGGCGATCGCCGATTCGACGCTGAGCGATCCGTTCCCCTCGGCGTCCCGATTCAACGCGATCGGGGTGGAGCACCGTCTGGACGACCTGCTCTTCGCTCACAGAAAACCCGAGTTCTTGAAGCAGCTTGATCTTCTCCCTCGCATGATGGGTAAGCTCGACCTTAAGGGCCATAGCTCTCTAGGCGAAAACGACTATGGGTCTCGCTTGGGAAGCAGGCGCAGGCGCTTAGGTCGTCCGCGGTCCAGCGGGCTTGAGCCTCGATCATGCGCTTGAGTGTCCCGATAGGGCACGGACGAGACGGCGGGCTGTAAGGCTCCGAAGCTTGCGGTAGTCAATCGGAGCCATGCTCCAGGACGCTTACGGTGATCAACGGCTCGGAGGCGACCTGAAGGGCCGCCTCTTCGGGCAGGGGCTCGCCGTGCTCGTGGAGGCTCTCCAACACCATCTGCAACACCTCATGAAGGTTGCGCAGGGCTTCCTCGGGCGTGTGGCCCCACGTGGCCACGCCCTTCTCGACCAGGGCGGGACAATACGCGGCCCAAGCGTCCTCGTCCGGCTCCAGCACGACCCTGAACGTGAGGGACTTCAGCTTCACGGTGGTCTTCTCGCTCCTGCCCATGACCTCACCGGTGTACTCGGCCTCGGCGGCCCGTACAATCTAGGCCACCATGATGTCCAGCGTTGCGCTCGGGGAGCAAGCGTGGCAAGCCCTGATCGTGCTGGGGGTCGCGGCCCTGCCCTTAAGCGAGCTGCGCGGGGCCATCCCCCTCGCCCTGATAAGCTTTGGCTTCCCGCCCCTCGTCGCGTACGCGCTGGGCGTTGTAGGGAACCTCCTGCCCGTGCTCCCCCTGCTTTTGGGGCTGGAGGCCCTACTAAAAGTGCTGGAGCGCTGGCCTTGGCCCTGGGGACAGCCGCTGCGGCGCCCCTTGAGCTGGTGGCTTCGGCTCACGGAGCGGCGCTTTCGGGGCGCCGTCGAGCGCTTCGGCCCGTGGGCTTTGATTGTTATCGTGGCGGTCCCCCTCCCGATGACGGGCGCCTGGACGGGCTGCGCCGTGGCCGTGCTGTTCCGGGTGCCCCTGGCCAAGGCGCTCGTGGCGATCGCGCTGGGGGTGCTCGCGGCGGGCGCGATCGTGACCCTCGCGACCCTCGGCGCGCTGGGAACGCTGGCCCTTTAGCTTTGGAAAGGGCGAAAAGGGCCTAGGGTCCACGCAGGCAACTCAGCCCTTGGGCCACGCACTCCACCGCCCGCTTCGCGTTCACGAGGCCGTAGCCGTACAGCTCGTCGAAGCCGGGATCGCCCAGATCGGTGGCCGTGGCGGCCAGCACCCGCCGCACCTGCTCGGGCGTCAGCTCGGGGTTGACGGAGAGCATCAGCGCGACGACCCCGGAGACGATGGGGGTGGCCCCCGACGTCCCCGTGAACCAGCCGTAGTTGTCCCGCAGATACGGCGCGATGAGCAGGGTGCTCAGGACGGGGACGAGCTGCTGGAACTCCCCCTGGAACGCCTGCACGAACTCCTCGAACGAGAGCCCGCCGCCGGGGGCGGCGACCCACACCTCAGGCCCGCGGCTGCTGTACCCCGTGATCGCGTTCTGTCGATCGGTGGCGGAGACGGCGATCACGCCGGGGAAACGGGCCGGGTAGCCCACGCAGCGGCCGTTGTTCCCCGCCGCGGCCACGACCGTCACGCCCGCGGCCAGCGCCCGCTCGATCGCCCGTCGCTGGGCCTCGAGCAGGCGGCGCACCGGCTCCCGGTACATTGGGAAGATCTCCTCCAACGAGCAGAAGCGCGTCCCGAGGCTTAAGTTGATCACCCGAGCGCCGCGGGCGACGGCGAAGTCGATCGCGGCGTTGATCAGCTCAAAGGGCGCTCCGAGCGCCTCGGCCCGGCCCCCCACCCGCACCGTGGGGAAGACCCGAAGGTCCATGAGCCTGACGTTGGGGGCCACGCCCGTGGTGCCGCGCCCGTCGGCGCGGGCCGCGATCAGCCCCCCGACGCTCGTCCCGTGGAAGTCGATCGGCGTGCGGCGGACCCGCCCGTCCCGCTCGTCTACGAAGTCCCAGCCGTGCCCGCCCGTCTCGGGGTCCGTCCAGAGGTTGCCCTGGAACTCGCGATGGCCTTGGTCGAGGCCGGAGTCGATCACGGCCACCACAACGTCGGGCGAGCCCTGCGTCGTGCGCCAGGCCCCACGGGCCTCGATGGCGTCCAGCCACCACTGATCTAGGAACTCCTCCTTGATCTCCAGGAGGTGCTCAAACTGGTTGTTCCGCTCGTCGCTCTCCTGGACGCGGTTGAAGGGCGAGTCGACCCGGAAGAGAAAGCGGAACTGGGGAAGGTTCAGCGCCTCCCATTGGAACCGCACCTGCACGCTCTTCCCGGCGGGGACGGGCTCCTTGACGGTCCGCTTGTCGATGCGCACCCCCGTGAGCACGCCGAGCCCCAGGCTGTTCAGCTCCGGCGGGCCGAAGCGGATCAGGAACTCGACGTCGAAGCGCTCGCGGACGTCCGCGCGCCCTTGGTTGGCGATTGTGAGCGTGATCGTGATGGGGTCGCCGGGCTTGGGGCTCTCGGGTGCAAGCTCGATCGCCTCGACGACGAGGTCCGGCTGGCGGACGGGCTGCGCCCCGGACGCGCTGGGCCAAAGGGCCGCCGGGGGCCCGACCGGCGTCAACCCCAGCGCCAGCGCCCCCACCGCCATCAGCGCCGAGGGCGCCCAAAGCGCCCATCCCGCTCGCGCCCGCGCCCGCGGGCGCCGTCGAGTCGTCATGGGCATCCCCCTCCCTTTCCACAGGGCTCTCACGGGGTTTGCCTTGGTATACCCAAGCGACGGTCCGAATGCAACACAGGGGCGCAGGACAAAAAGGGGCGCGGGCGGCCCCGCGGTGGTGGGTGGGGAAGAGGAAGGCCGCCCGCGCGCAGCGTTTGGCGCTCGTGCTCGTGAAGGTGTTTAGAAGCGCACCGCGGCCGACAGGGAGCCGCCCAGGCCCACCGCGACGAAGTCGTAGAAGGCCGAGGCCGCAAGGTCAATCGCCCCGGCTTGGGAGCCCAGGTCGGCGCTCAGGCGCTGCAACACGACGGGGTTGCCCGCGTAGAGGGCGCTCAGGGTGAGGTCCAGCCCGGCGCGCTCGACGCTCAGGGAGAAGGCTGCCCCCTCCAGCCCTGTCTGGTCGCCGGGGAAGCTCTCCTTGGCGTCGATCGTGAGGTTGACCTCCAAGGTCGCGGGGTTGGTGTCGGGGTTGAGGGTGAGCTGGAAGGTGGCCAGGAGGAGGTCGACCTCCAGGGTGCCGTCGAGACGGATCTCCAGCGTGCCGCTGCCGGCGCTGACGATCAGCTTGCCGCCGCTGAACGTGAACGGCCCGGCGAGGCTCGTGAAGGTGGCGCTCAGCTCAATGGGGTTGAACAGCGGCGAGCCGGTGTGGGCCGCCTCGAGCGTCCACCGGCAGGCGAAGCCCGTCGTCTGGTCGCAGAGGGCGCTCACGGTGAGCGTGAGGTCGGACGCCAGCGGCACCCCGACCACCTCGACGCTCTCGAAGTCGAAGAAGAGCGGGGGCTTGGGCGAGGGCGTCTGCGTCCCGGCGGCGCAGTCGGGGTTCACGGTGTAGAACCAGACGTGCTTCTTGATCAGGTTGTAGGCGTACTGCGCGCAGAGGCCCGTCGCGCCCCGGATGGTGACGCCGCTGGGCGTCTGCCCCTGGAGGGTGAGCACGTCCCCGAAGCCGAAGCTCTGGGCCTCGGGCGTGTAGACGGGCGTCGGGGGCACGGGGTCGCACAGGAAGCCCGGCAGCCGCGTGCAGTCGGGGAAGTTGACGTCTTCCAGCATGGCCAGGTTGGTCAGCTCGAGCCCGCCGAGCCCGACGGAGGCCGTCACCCGCTTCTTGACGAAGAAGAGGTCGCACTCGCCGGAGCCCGGCGCGTTCTCGTAGCAGATGAAGTTCTCGGTCCCGCTGTTGTCGGTGACCCTCCCGAAGGGCTGGGCGAAGACGAACTCGTCGTACACGTCCAACACGCCGAGGACGGCGTTGAACGTCACGATCGTGTCCTCCAGGCCGGTGTTCCCGAGGTGGCTGTGGAGCCCGACCACCAGCCCGCTGATGGCGACGTTGACGTTGAGGTCACCCTGGAAGTCCAGCTTGTAGACGGTCGTCTCGCAGGGCTGGTCGCCCAGATTCGCGGGGGTCTGGGCCGGGCCGACCACAACTTGGGTGCAGGGCAACGGCCCGTAGAGCACGTTGATCCCGAAGCTCCCCGTGACGTCCGCCCGAACGGCGACGCCGTAGACCACCAGCACGGCCCCGACGGCCCACAGCGTCGCCCAGACGGCCCTCCGAACCGTCCGAATCGTCCGATCGCGCTTGAGCGGATAGGGGTGTTTCGCGGTCATGACGCTCTGCCAACCTCCTCTCGCTGGGTTTTCGAGCTCGGCCTCCTTCCCCTCTCACTCAACGCCCCAGCTCACAAAAAAGGGGAGGGCCGGTGTCGTCCCTCCACCGGCCCTCCCCCCGGCTTTGCCGTGCTCGTGCGCTACGCCTCTACGGGCTTAGCTTAGCTTAGAAGACGACGCTCGCCGACAGCTCAGTCCCGAAGCCGCCCATCGGGAAGAAGATGGCGCTAGCCTCGAGGCTGATCACGCCCGCCTGCGCGGCCAAGCTGGCGCTGATGTGGTGCAGCGTCACCGAGCCGGCACCAAGGAAGAGGGCTTCCAGGGTGAGGTCCAGCCCGGCGCGCTGGACGATCAGGTCGAAGAGCGCGACGGTCAAGCCGCTGCCCGGCTCGAACCGCAGCAGGCCGGTCAGCGTGGCCGGGTTCGTGTCGGGGTTGAGCGTCAGGCTGAAGACGGTGTCCACGCGGGCCAGGTCAAAGGCGCCGTCCAGCACGATGGTGAAGGTGGCCCAGCCGGCCGAGAGGATGAGGCGGGTGCCCGCGAAGTTGAAGATGTCCGGCGTGGTGAAGCTGAAGCTGGCCGTGATCGGGTTGAACAACTGCGAGCCGGTGAAGGTCAGGCTGGCGGTGAACTCGCAGGCGTAGTTGTTCGCGTTGTCGCAGGTGGCGTTGAGGGACGCCAGCAAGTCGGCCGCCAAGGGCACACCCGAGATGTCGAGGGTCTCGAAGTCGAAGAAGAGCGGGGGCTTAGGCGAGGGCTCCTGCGTCCCGGCGGCGCAGTCGGGGTTGACCATGTAGTTCCACCGGTGCTTCTTGATGTTGTTCACGTCGAGGCTGGCGCAGAAGCCCGTGGAGCCGCTGATCGTGACCCCGCTCGGCGTCTGCCCCGTCAGGCTGACGATGTTCCCGAAGCCGAAGTTCTGGTCGGCCGAGGTGTAAGTGGTCTGCGGGTAGTCAATCCCCTTGAGAACGGGGATCTGGATGCCGAAGCGCAGGGCAGTCGGGTCGTAGAAGGGCGGGAAGGTGGTGTCCTCGAGGATGGCCAGGTTGCTGAACGTCACCCCGCCCAGCGACACGGTGGTCTCGACGCGCTTTTTGACGAAGAGCAGGTCGCACTCGCCGGAGCCGGGGGCGTTCTCGTAGCAGGCGGGGATGAGCTGGCCGCTCCCGGCCACGATCCAGCCGTACGGCTGCGCAAACACGAAGGTGTCGATCACGTCGAGGGCACCCAGGGTGGCCGAGAACGTCAAGATGACGTCCTCCAGGCCGGTGTTCCCGATGTTGGAGTGGAGCCCGGTGACCAGCCCGCTGATGGCGATGTTGATGTTGAGATCCGCCTGGAAGTCGAACAGGTAGACGGTCGTCTCGCAGGGCTGGTCGCCCAGATTCGCGGGGGTCTGGGCCGGGCCGACGACGACCTGCTGACAGGGAATCGGCTCAAAGATCAGGTTGAACCCGAAGCTTCCGGTCACGTCCGCCTTGGCCGTCGTGGCGTAGAGCCCGAACGCCAAGAGCGCGACCAGAGCCAGGCTCAGCGCTTTAAACTTGCCAGACATTTAGCGACCTCCTTCCACGGAACTCCAGGCTTTTTGTTCGGGGAGTCACCCCGGGGGGAGCGCCCCCACTCCCCCCGGGGCGTTCCCTCTCCATCCCGTTTAGAACGCCACGCTGGCCGTGAGCGTGCCGCCCAGGCCGCCACCGGCGCCGAAGATGTAGGTGACGTCCGCGCCGACGGCGATGACGCCCGCCTCGGCCTGCAGCCCGAGGATCACGGCGCTGAGCGTGGCGGGCGTGCCGCTGAAGCGGGAGGTGGCGCTCAGGCTCAGCCCGGCGCGCTCCACCGACAGCGTGATGTCCAGCCGCGTCAGCCCGGTGCCCGGCTCCACCCGCGCGAACACGTCAAGGGAGGCTGGGTTGGTGTCCGGGTTGAGCGTGGTGCCGAGGCGCATGTCGACGCGGAAGAGGTCGAAGGTGTCGTCGAACCAGAGCGTGAAGGTGACCGGCCCGGCGGGCAGCTGCAGGAACGCCAGGTCGAAGGAGAACCCTGCGGGCGTGTCGAAGCTGAAGAAGGCGATGATCGGGTTGAAGATCGGCGAGCCGGTGAAGATGGCGGTCACGCCGAAGCTGCAGTCGAAGCCCGGCCCCTCACAGGTGGCGTCGAAGTCCACGAACAGGTCGGCCGCGAGCGGGATGCCCGAGATGCTCAGCGTCTCGAAGTCGAAGAAGAGCGGGGGCTTGGGGGAGGGCGTCTGCGTCCCGGCGGCGCAGTCGGGGTTGACCATGTAGTTCCACCGGTGCTTCTTGATGTTGTTCACGTCGAGGCTGGCGCAGATCCCGGTGGTGCCGCTGACGGTGATCCCGCTCGGCGTCTGGCCGCTGACGCTCACCACGTCACCGAAGCCGAAGTTCTGGTCGGCCGAGGTGTAGGTGGCACCGGTGGGCTTAAGCACGGGAAGCTCAAGGCCGAAGCGCAAGAACAAGGGGTCGTAGAAGGGCGGGAAGGTGGTGTCCTCGAGGATGGCCAGGTTGCTGAACGTCACCCCGCCGATGCTGATCGAAGCCTCGACGCGCTTTTTGACGAAGAGCAGGTCGCACTCGCCGGAGCCGGGGGCGTTCTCGTAGCAGGCGGGGATGAGCTGGCCGTCCCCGGCCACGATCCAGCCGTACGGCTGCGCAAACACGAAGGTGTCGTTGACGTCCAGCGCGCCGAGGGTGGCGGCGAAGGTCAGAAGCACGTCCTCCAGCCCCGTGGTGCCGAGGTGGCTGTGGAAGCCCATGGTCAGCCCGCTGATGGCGACGTTGACGTTGAGGTCGCCCTGGAAGTCGAACTTGTAGACGGTGACCTCACAGGGCTGGTCGCCCAGGTTGACCGGCGTCTGGGCCGGGCCGACGACGACCTGCTGACAGGGGATGGGGCTGAAGTCGATGGCGACGCCGAAGCTCCCCGTCACGTCCGCCTTGGCGGTGGCGGCGTAGAACCCAAACGCCATCAACACCGCTAACGCGATGCTGAGACCCTTAAACTTGCCAGACATTTAGCGACCTCCTTTTCCTGTAGGGTTGGACTTGAGTCGCTTTTTCGCTTTCCGCTTCCGCTATGTGCGGTGCGGACACGACCCCCTAGGGCTTTGAACAAGCACATCGGCGGAAAGGGTTTTTGGGTTGTGGAGTTCCCCGAGGCGAACCACCCCCTTGTCGCCGTGCGAGTTTTTTCCCAGGCGGGCGTAATGTTATCACAATCACCTTGGCCTGTCAAGACCCGGAGCCCCTTGCTGTCTGTATTTTGGATCACACTGGCG
>WFPR01000172.1 GCA_015487455.1 Candidatus Bipolaricaulota bacterium | reverse complement strand
TCCTTCGCGAGCACGACCCCGTTCGACTTCACCCACTTCGCCACCCGCCAGGCGAAGAGCAGGTCTTTCAGCTCTTGAGCCGTGGGCGCGCGCTTGGTGACGACCTCTACATCGCTCTCTTTGAGGGCGCGCGAGCTGGGGGGCTGGGCCAGCAGCCCGAAGGCCGTCGAGCGGAGCTCCAGATCCCGATCGAAGCGGGCGGCCGGGGCCTTCAGCACCCGCAAGTTCTTCCTCTGCTTTAAGATTTCCAGCGCCTCCGGCTCGACGTCGGGCGCGATCACGACCTCCAAAAAATGCGCTGCGATCGCGGCGGCCGTGGGGGCGTCGAGCGCGGCGTTGAGGCCGACGATCCCGCCGAAGGCCGCCCTCGCGTCCGCCTCGAATGCCCGCTCGAACGCCTCCTTGAGCGTCCCGGCCGAGGCGACCCCGCAGGGCGTCGCGTGCTTGACGATCACGGCCGTGGGCCGCTCAAACTCGAGCGCGCACTTGAGCGCGGCGTCGGCGTCCAACACGTTCACGAACGAGAGGGGCTTGCCCTGCAGCGGCTCGGGCCGGACGTCGGGCGGGCCGTAGAGCGCCCCCGGCTGATGGGGGTTCTCGCCGTAGCGCAACCGCAGCGCCAAGGGCTCCGCTAGGACAAGCGGGTCGGGCAGCCCCTGCCCTTCTTGCTCTTGAGCTTGCCGCTGCGCGGCGAACCAGCGGGCGATCGCGGCGTTGTAGCGCGCCGCGTACGCGAACGCCTTCCCCGCGAGTTGCAGCGCCGTCGCGGGGCTCAGCCCGCCCTGTGCCTTGAGCTCCTCGAGCACAGTGGGGTAGTCTTGGGGGTCGACGACGACGCCCACGGCTGAGAAATTTTTGGCCGCGGCCCGGATGAGGGCCTCGCCCCCGACGTCGACCCACTCCATCGCCTCGGCCGGGGGCGTCCCCCGCTCGACCCGCGCCTCGAAGGGATAGAGATTCACCACGATCAGATCGAAGGGCTCGACGCCGTGCGCCTCGAGCGCCCTCAGCTGCTCGGGGTCGTCGCGCTTGGCGAGGATGGCCGCATGAATTTTAGGGTGGAGCGTCTTGACCCGCCCGCCCAACAGCTCCGAGAAGCCCGTCAGCTCCGACAGCTCGCGGACCGGCAGCCCGCCCGCCCGGAGGGCGCGGGCCGTCCCGCCCGAGGCCCACAGCTCGACGCCCCGCTCGTGCAGCCCCCGGGCGAACTCGACGAGGCCCGTCTTGTCGGCCACGCTGAGCAGCGCCCGCCGAACCTTAATCGTCGCTTCAGCCTCGGCCATCGAAGGCGTACAGCTCGCCGTTGTTGTTCCCGATGAGCAGCTCCAGCTCGCCGTCGTCGTCGAGGTCCGCGACCGTGGGGGACGAGAAGAAGATGTTCGCGGCCTGCGCGGGGGTGAACGTCCAGAGCACCCGCAATCTCGAACTGGGCGGCTCGGTCCTCAGCACGTAGAAGCGGAAGTCGTGGGAGCCGACCGTGATCTCCACCCGGCCGTCGCCGTCGATGTCCGCCAGGGCGGGCGACGACTCGATGAACGCCCCCGCCTGGTGCGTGTACTTCACCCGGCCCCGCCCGTCGAACACGAACAGCGTCTTGGCGTTCGAGCCGATCACGACCTCGAGCTGGCCGTCGCCGTCGACGTCCCCGACGGCGGGCGAGGAGATCACCCGCTGATTCTGCCCGATGCTGTGGAACCACTTCACGGCGCCGTCGCGCCCCCGCAGCGCGTAGACCCCCTTCGGCCCTCCCTCGCGGATGAAGCCCACCCCGAACACGACTTCGAGCTGGCCGTCGCCGTCGAGGTCGGCCAGCGCGGGCGACGACTCGACCGGGTTGCCCGCGGGGAATTGCCACTTGAGCGCCCCCGTGCGCCCCTCGAGCGCGTAAACAATGTTGTCGTACGAGCCGACGACGACCTCCAAGCGCCCGTCGCCGTCCACGTCGCCCACGGCCGCGGACGAGAACGTCGTGGTCATCAGCGGGAAGGCCCACTTGGGGCGCTTGGCGCGGGCGTCGAGCGCCCAGACGCCGTTCGAGCCGATAATGATTTCTAAGCGCCCGTCGCCGTCCACATCGGCGAGGGTGGGCGAGGCGCGCACCCGCGAGAGCGTCTCGAACGCCCACTTTAACTGCCCAGTTCGCCCGTCGAGCACGTAGACGTTCTTGTCGTCCGAGCCGACGACGACCTCCAGGCGCCCGTCGCCGTCCACGTCCCCGACGGCGGGCGACGACCAGATGAGCGCGCCCGACTGGAAGCGCCACTTGGGCTGGCGGATCACGCCTTGGGCGCCGCCGGGCACGGCGTAGACGGCGCCGTCGAACGAGCTGATCACCACTTCCGTCCGGCCGTCGCTGTCGAGGTCGCCCACGGCCGCGGAAGGCTCGACGGCCCCACGGGTGCCGAAGCGCCACTTCAGCCGCGGCCCCGTGATCCGCCCCCGGCCCTCCTTGGGCGGCACGAGCCCCGTGTGGAGCGCGTCCCGGCGGAACATGGGCCAAGGGCTGTCTGCTATCTGGACGGCCCCTGCGCGTTGAGGCCGCAGGGAAGGAGCAAGGGCCAAAGCCCACGCCAGGGCTCCGAGCCGCTTGAGGAAGTCCCGTCGGGTCATGGCAAGCTCAGTATAGAGGATGGGCACGGGCCTTGTCGAGCCGGACGATTGCAAAACCGGGGAGGACCAAAGAACGTAGGGTAGGGGTCAACGTCCAGCTTGCTTTGATATCCACTCTACTTGCTCACCAACCCGCCGAGGCACGCTTGCCTTAAGGGTAAATCTTTTGCCGTCAGCAAGCGTGATTTGTCCAACAGAAATAAATTTCCTCCCATCGATGATCTCAACTTCAAACTCGCCTGGAAGGAGTCGAACCGGCAGGAGCTTCAGCTCAAAGCCCGGTCGAGGATCTCCACATTCTCGTCGGAGAGTTTCCTCATCCTCCTCCAAGGCCGCATCCGTGGTGATCTGATGCGTAGCCCAAAAGTCTACGGAAGAGTACTGGTCACCGTGGCCTACATCTCCGAGATCTTCGGGGACCTCCACGGCGGCCACCATCTTCCAAGCGTTAAAAACCTGAAAACGGGCTTGGGGTCCGTGAACTGTGCTGGAATCCCTACCGATCAACGATTGTGACCAATCGTATTGCTGCGAGAGGCGGATGGGCAAGGTAACCTGAGCCCCAAAGTTGAAAGGGCCTAAGCTAAGTCCAAAGGAGGCGCTGAAATCAACGTTGAGTTGTGGCGGATCCCCAACTCCTTGGCTCTGGCCGATGACGGGCTGAAGCGTATATTTTAAGTCTCCTGCCACCCAAGATTCAAATTGGATTCCCACATATGCTTTCCCCTGAATCGCCACGCTGGCTGCCATGTTCAAGTTAGCTTCCCCTTTAGCAAGCGCACCTTCCCCTTCTCCCTTCAAGCTATAAACTGGCTTCAAGTCAGGCTTGTTAAAGCTGAACTCAAAAGACGTGTTGTGAATGACCAGTCCCGGGTTCTGAGTTTCTGGACGATCAACCTGGGTGATCCCTGCCACCAACGCGCTTGAGAGGTGCCTCTCCGCATCCTTCCCGTGCTTCGCGAAGTTGACCATGAAGCTGCCGTGGCTTGACACGAACCCCGAAGCGTTATGGCCCAGAAAGCTGGCATCCCACAGCCTGCGAAAGACCCCGAACTCCCCGTCCTTGAAATTGTGCCACGCTCCCCTTTCTGAATGCCTGAAATTAAGAGGGGTATCCAAAAGGCCGAACCAAGAGCCCAGAGGGCGGATGACCTTGTCCACAGCGGCCCAATTCGGAAATCTTAAGAATTCATAAGGCTTGCCCACAATTTCCGTCTTAACGACGATCTCCCAAACGCATTGGGGGTCCTCAACCCTTCTTAGGGAGGTTCCGTTGAAAAGGACATCCCATGTGTTTTGAAGAGGGGGCACCTCCGGCGGCGTGGTCGGAGGCGCTGCCACCTCAATAACGCAGCGCGCCATCTGCTCTTCTTCAGGAGGCCAGATGATGGTCACAGGGACTCGAATAAGCTTCCTACCTTCTACGCCTAACTTAGCTGTAACCTTTGCATGCATCTCAACAGATTTCCCGTCCCAACCTTTTATATTTGTAACTTCTAAGCTGATCCCTTCAGGAGTCCTGATCCCTTCGGTCTGGACTTGCACATCTTGAGGGCGCTCCTCTCCAGGAATGGTGATCGTGAAGGTAACCTCTTCAGTCTCCCCGGCTACGATTAATTCTGGATCCACTCTACACTGAGGCCTAGCCCAAGTCGTGACCGGGGCTTGAACCACCAGTAGAAAGCCTAATCCGATCACCATCGTCATACGCCACAGGACTTTAAGACGCATCACTTTTCACCTCCTGAAGCTTTAAATCCCTCCGGGATCTTCTCGATTGCTCCACAGATCCCCCGACCGGGCCGCTCCTCAAAGCGATTGCCGCTCCCCGAGATCGTGATCGTCTCATCCTCATCGATCCAAAGTCCACATTGGTCGTTCATGGAGAAGACGTTCTCGATGAACTCCGCCTCGATGAACTCCAGGGGGATGTTCGTGTCCCCCACCATCACCCCCCAGTCGTTGTTCCTGATCCGGTTCCTCCGCAGGACGGCGGTTACGTCCTCGGTGAGGATCACTCCGGTCCGGGCGAATTGGCCCCTGGGCCGGTGGCCCTCGATCACGTTCTCCTCCAGCACCAGCTCAGCCTCCGCCCCGGCGAAGATCCCGTCCCCAAACTGGCCCCTGTAGGGCACGTTCCCGGCGATGCGGCTCCTTCGAACCTCCAGCTTGGAGCTGTCGTAGACGGAGAGCCCGTTGAAGACGTTCTGCATGATGGTGCTCTCCTCGATCACGACGCGGGAGGGCTCCCCCTCGAAGTCGCGGGCGGCCAGCCCGCTGGCCCCGTTGGCCTGGATGACCGTCTTGACGACGTGCACCTGACTCCCCCGGAGGCGCAGCCCGTGGCCGTCGCGGCCCGGCGTGGCCGGTTGGGTGTTCAGCACCCGGCTCTCCTCGATGCGCACCCTAGAGCGCTTCGCCAGGAGCCCAAACCTCACGTTGTTCGTCAGCACCACCCGTCTCAGCGTGACGTCCGAGCTGTCCTCGATGTGGACGCCCCCGCCGCGCTCCTCGGGGCCCGCCCCGCTCCCCTCCCGGATCGTCAGGTTCCAGAAGAGGACGCTCCCCTCGGCCCGAACGACGATCACCGGCTCAAGAAAGCCCCCGCGCAGCACCGTTTGGGTGGGCTCCGACCCAAGGCCCACCAGCACCAGCTCCTTCTCAAGGCGCAGGCTCTTGGGCAGGAGATAGGAGCCCGGCTGCAGACAGATCGTCATCCCCGGCTCGGCTTGATCGAGGAACGGCTGCAGGGGTTGTCCGGGCGTCAGCGTCAAGGCGCACTCGACCTCGGGAGGCTGCGGCTGTGACGGTTGCGGTTGGGGTTGAGATGGCGAGCCCCCTTGGCCCGAGGCGGGGTTCAGGCAGACGCTCACGGAGATGAACTCCCCCGTCGGACCTTCGAGCACCAACTTGAGGCTCGTCCCGACGGTGTAGCCCTCCTTCTCGACGCGGACGTCGATCTTGTCGACGGCGTCGGCCACATCGAGGGCAAGGATGAGGATGACTGCTGAGAATCTTCCGTCTGCGTCGGTGACGCCTTGGGCGAGCACCTTCCCGTCTTGGGTGACATCTACAATCGTCACCTTGGCCCCGGCGATGGGTGCTTTCGTCCCGCACTCCGCAACCTGAACCACGACGGTGATCGACTTGAGGGTGAGCTGAGAGGCGGCAGTCCTGCCGAGAAAGAGCCCTACCAAGGCGACCAACGTTAAAACGATCAGCGCTAAACGCAAGCTCCGGCTTGCTGCCCCAGTGGTCATGGTCCTCCCCTCCCTCCCCTTTAGCGTCCTCCCCCAAAGCCCGGCGGGAACTTGTTCAAGTCGCCGCACAAGTTCCCTTGGCGGTTGCCCGTGATCGTGTTGCCCTGGCCCCTGATCTTGATCCCCGGATCGGGATCGGTCCGGACGCCGCATCTTCGGTTGTTCTGAACGCGATTTTGTGAGATCTCCGCTTGAACGCTCTCCAGTTCCGGATTGCCCCCGATGTTGATGCCATGACGGCCGTTGTTCGAAATGGCGTTGCCCGTGATTGTGACCCGCGTTTGATCCCAAGCGCCTATTCCCATGCGGGCGTTTCCGGTGATCGTGTTGTTGCGGATGGTAGCCTGCGCGTTGGCGTTGACCATGATCCCGTCCCCGAATTTTCCGTCCGCGTTAGGCTTGTTGGTCGTGATGCGGTTGTTACGTATCATGACGTGTGCGGAATCCCCGAGCCAGATCCCGGCCTCTACATTGCGAATGATCATGCTACCTTCGACGGTCCCGCGGGCATTACCCCGTAAGGCAATACCGTTAAGGTTGTTGTCAGAAATGGTGCTCTGCTGCAGGGTAACTTGAGTATCGTATGACGCCCATAGACCGTTCTGGGCGTTTCGCGAGATTGTGCTGTTTCGAATGTGTAGGTTTGCCTTTCCAATGAGGACGATACCATCGTCCTCGTTCTGCGAGATCGTGCTGTTTTGTATTGCAATTTGAGGCGCGCCAAAGGCCCAGAGGCCAGCAGGACCACGGTTCCCCGTGATGCGGCTTTGCGCGACGGTTACCGCCCCTTCGCCGAAGATGAGAATGCCGACTTCGCTGGGGTTTCCGGTGCCGTTGCGCTCCACGCGCACGTCCCTCAGCGTCACCCTGCCCTCAGGGCCGGTGTCAATTTGAATCCCCCGACGACCCCCCGTCACCGTGAGCCCCTCCAGCACCACCTCCAGCCCGTCGGTGGCGATGTTGACGGCCGTCCAGTCGGGTCCGGGCGCCTGCAGGACCGTCCGCCCCGAGCCCGCCCCCCGGATGGTCACGCTCTTGTAGATCTGGAGCTGCTCGAGGTGGAGGCCCGCGGCCACCACGATCGTCCCGCCGGGCCGGACCCGATGCAGGGCCTCCTGGATCGTGCGCGCGTCTTGAGGGACGGCTACCCGGTCGAGGGTGCCCTCCGGCGGCGGCTCCGCGAGCAGCGTCAAGGGCACGTTCCCGCAGAGGTCCCCGCCCTTGTTGTTTCGAATCACGTTCCCGCTGCCCGCAACTCGACCGGGCCGCTCGCCGGAGTGGGTCACCCTCAGCCCGCAGTCGGCGCTCCCCTCGATCGTGTTGCCCTCCAGCACGGCCTGGGAGCCGAAGACGTCGATTCCCTGACCGTGGGCTCCGTTGAGGTCCGCTTGCGTGTTGCGCACGACGTTGTTGAGGAGCCGCGCCTCGGCAGGCTTGCCCCGGAAGCTCCCGATCGCGATCCCTTGGCGAAAGTTGGCCTCGAAGAGGTTGTCGGCGATGACGAGCCCCGTGCTGTTGTTGGCCTGCAGGCCCCGGCGGCCGTTGGTGATCTTGAAGCCCCGGATCGTGATGTTCCGGCTGTCCTCGATCCGGATGCCGGGGACGATCTCCTCCTGCTCTTGAGCCCGGCCGTCGAGGGTGACGCGATCGCGACCCTCGCCCCGGAGGGTGAGGTCCCGCTTGTTCTTGATCGTGAGGGTTTCGCGGTACGTGCCAGCCTTGACTTCAATGACATCCCCGGGCTGAGCGGCGTCGATCGCGTCTTGAATCGTGGTGAAGTCGCAACCCCGAGCGCACACGGTGAGCGTCCTTTGAGCGGCCAGCTCAGCAGGTCCGCCCGCCAGCCCTAGCCCTACGATCGCCAGGGTAAGGGCCATCAGCCCCGGCGTCCCTAGAAGCTCAAGCCGCTTCATGTCCACCTCCTCCTTTGCTGCTTTTCCTTTCAATCCCGGCCATAAGGGAGAGGTCATTCCGCCCACCAAGCGAGCCCGAACGTCTCGGCCTCCGGGAGCGAAGCCCCTGCTCCCTCGAAGACGATCCCCTTCCAGACGACCACCAGCGCGTAGCGCCCCGTCTCCTTGAGCGTGAAACGGATGTGCTCCTTGCTGTCGACTTGGGAGACGGACTCGGCGACCTTTCTTATGAGCCGCCCCCGGGCGTCCGTAAGCCACAGCTCCAGGTCGAGGTTCGTGAAGCGCAGATCGACCCGCTTTGATGCCCCGAAGGGGTCTGGGAGATCGGGGTCATAGTTCAGCACGTCGCGCTGCAGGAACCAGACCAGCGTCGCCCGAAGCTCCGTCCCCGCCTTGAGGGTCTCGGCGAAGCGGTAGACCTTCCGCTCATCCCGTGGGGAGATCGTCTCGAAGGCCCAGCCGATCTTCGCGACGGGCTCTCTGCTGGACTGGCCGGGCGCGTCGTATTGACGGAAGGCCCTGTCGAGGTCGAGCTGCCCCGCCCCTTGGGCGAAGTCCAGCGGCTGAGTCGTCGTCCAGACGCCCGCTTGGAGCCGGGCGCTGTTCGACCACCCCGGCAAGGGGGAGGCGCTGTTGAGCAGCACGGCTTTGATCACCCGCGGGTCGGTGGAGAACCCCCGCACCAGGCCCTTCTCGACCAGAAGGGCCGCCCCGCCGGAGACGATCGGGGCCGCAATGCTCGTGCCCCAGAACCGCCCCCAGGGCGTGCGCACGTCCCCGGGGGCCACCAGATCGATGCTTGAACGGATCGGAGCTCGGTTGAAGAACGAGGGGCTCGGGCCGCGGTTCGAGAAATCCGCGATGCGGGTGTAGCGCCCCCGGGCGTCGGGGGCGGTGGCTCCCACGCAGATCACGTTCCAGCCGTCGCAGGGCGGCTCCGGCCGCCTCCGGAAGTTGTTCGCCGAGACGACCACAACGGCCCCGTCGCGGGCCACGGCGTCGGCGGCGTACGTCACATGGGTGGTCCCCTCGAAGTTCCAGTTCTCGTCGTGGTTCCAGTTCCAGCTGTTGTTGAGCACGTGGGGCTTTCGGCCCTCGAGGCCGAAGCGCCCGAACATCATCAGCCCGTAGTACGGTGGATTGGGAGAAGTAATCCACGGAAATTGAGTGTGGGTGAAGACCCCGGCGCACCAGAGCTCGGCGTCGAAGGCGATCCCCCGGCGGCCCGCGCCGTTGGCCGCGGCGAAGAGGGCCACCAGCGTCTCGTGGCCCGTCGGGCGGTTCAAGCCGGGATCGGGTCGCCCCTCCCAGCGAATGCACTTCGTCACCTTGCCGGGCCGGTCGAGCCCCGGCTCGGTGGTGTCGATCCAGCCGCGGTCGATGATCCCCAACAGAATTCGACGCCCCGTGAAGCCGTTCTCGTAGAAGCGCTGAGGCTTGATCGCGTCCAAGACGGCTTGGAGGCCCGAGCGCGCTTCGCCTATGACGTCGATCGTGAACGTCTTCTGGTTATCGTCCTCGCGGGCCTCGCGGATGGCGTTTGTCGCGTCGAGGGCGACGGTGATCTCGTAAGGGCCGGGGGCGGACACGGACCAGCCGCCCCAGACGTGGGTCCACTGGGTCGTGCCCGAGTAGCCGCAGCCCCAGTTGACCGGCGGCGCGTCGTGGGCGATGACCACCTCGCCCGTGGCGGCGTCCCTGACCACGCGGCGGATCACGTACTCGGCGCAGACGGGGTTCGTGTACGTGAAGTCCACGCGCACCCAGAAGGGCTCGTGGGCCTTAAGAGGGGGGAGGCGGTTCCCCCGCTCGTCGGAGAGGAAGGCCCGCTCGACCCGCAAGTTGGGCAGCGGAGCGCCTCCGCCCCCGCCCGCGCTCAACCCCGCCGCAAGCCCGAGCAGGAGGCCAAGCCCGACTCCTCCTATGAGGCCCGCTCTCAACGGAACGATCCACACGATCCACGCCCTTCTCATGGCGCTCTCCCCTCCCATGAGTCTGGAGCGTGAAGGAGGGTAACGCGTCGGCGTTAAAAGAGCGTTAAAAGCCCGTTCGGTTGGGGGTTGGCCTGCTGCCGATCTTCGGGTATCATCGCTTTGAAGAAGGGCCATGGGGACCCTGAAGATGCGCTTCCTGGGCGCCTTTGAGCTGTACGAGGACGATCAGCCCCTGCCGGAGCTGCCCACCCGCAAGGTGAAGTCCCTATTTGCATACCTCGTGATGCGCCGGGATCGCGCCCACCCGCGGGAGGAGCTGGCCGAGCTGCTCTGGGGGGAGCTGGGCCCCGAAAGCGCCCGCAACAACCTGCGCTACGCCCTCTCGGCCCTCCGGCGCGTTTTAGGGGAGCACCTCACGATCGAGCGGGGGTGGGTGCGCTTCAGCTCGACGCGCTACGCGCTGGACGTCGAGGCGTTCGAGCGGCTGATCGAGCGGGGGCGCCGGGCCGAGGGGGAGGCCCGCCTCGAGGCGTTTCGGCGGGCCGTCGAGCTGTACGACGGGGGGTTCCTGCCGGGGTTCTACGACGACTGGGTGCTGGAGGAGCAGGCCCGCTTAGAAGCCCTATACGTTGAAGCGCTGGACGCGCTGGCGCAGAGCCCCAAGGCCGAGCTGCTCCGCTCGCCGCCGCTGCGGCTGTCCGAGGAGGCCGGGCTCAAGCGGGAGCTGGCCCGTGCCCACTACGCCCGCCGCGAGCCCGAGGCCGCCTACGCGCTCGCCCGACAAGCGCTGCAGCTCTACGAGCGCGCGCACGACCCCGTCGGCCGGGCGAAGAGCCACCTGCTGCTGGGCGTCATCCATCGCTATCTGGGGCAGAGCGATCGGGCGAAGCGTCACTACCATAAAGCGCTGGAGCTCAGCCGCCGCGCCCAGGACCGCCGCACCGAGTGGCAGACGCTCAACAACTTAGGCTGGCTCGCCTGGAACGATCGGCACAGCCCGGAGGCGATCGAGCACTACGGACGGGCGTTCCGGCTCTGCCGGGCGCTCGACGACCGCTGGGGCGAGGCCATCGTCTTGAACAACTGGGGCATCGCGCTGCTCGACCTCGAGGCGTTTCGGGAGGCCGAGGCGCGCTTCGGCGAGGCGGGGCGGCGCATTCAGACCCTCGACGATGTCGATTTGTTCATCGAGAACCGCTCGTACCGGGCGCGGGCGCAGCTGGGCCTCGGCCGCCGGGGGGAGGCGCTGGGCAGCACCCGCCAGGCCCTGGAGCTGGTCGCGGCCGGACGGGGCAGCGCGCTCCGCTACAAGGTGGAGTTCAACGCGTACTGCGTCCTTCGCGCGCTGGGCCGCGGGCACGAGGCGCAGGCTCACCTCCGGCGGGCGCACCGGGACGTCATGGATCGCCTCACGCGCATCCAGGACCCGAGGCTCCGCGAGAGCGCCCTCCAGGGCAACCGCCCGTTCCGCGAGATCTGCGAGGCTGCCCGGGAGCTGTAGCCTAACTCCAAACGCCAACGGCGGAACGACCGAGGGTAGATAGGGAGATCAGGCGGGCTCGTCGTCCTCGGCCAGCAGCTGCTCGATGCGGCGGGCGCGGCGGGCCGTCAAGTCGGGCTCGAAGCGCAGCTCGGGGACGCGGCGCAGCCTCAAACGCTTGGCCAGCTCCGACCGCAGGAAGCCCTTGTGCTGGGTGAGCACCGCCACGGCCTCCTCCTCGGAGACGCCGCCCCCCAGCGTGCTCACGAGCACGGTCGCGTAGCGCAGGTCGCGCGAGAGCCGGACGTCCATCACCGTGACCCACTCCAGGCGCGGGTCGCGGGCCTCGAACTCCAGGATCTCGCCGAGCTTGCGCTTGATCGCCTCGCGGATCTTCTCGCGCGCCCGCTGGCTCATGCCTCATCGAGGGCTAAAGGATTTCGCTCTCGACCCGCTCGACGCTGATGTCGGGGTGCTGGCGCTCCAAAAACGCGACGAGCTTGTCGAGGGCCCGCTGGCCGAGTGGTCCGTCGCCCGCGACCAGCGCCACCCCCAGCACGGCCCGCTCGCGGCTGTCCCGCTGCTCGACCTCGGCGATCGAGACGTTGAACGTCCGTTTGGTTTGGGCGATCAGCCCCTGAAGGAGCCGCCGCTTCTCCTTGAGGGAGGGGAGCGCACCCCCGAAGTGCAGGGTGATCTTGGCGATCCCGACCCGCATCGTCGGAAGAAGGCTCAGACGGGCTCGACCTCTTCGAGCTTGAAGACCTCGAGGCGGTCGCCGGGCTGGACGTCGTCGAAGTTCTCGATCTTGAGGCCGCACTCCAGCCCCTTGCCCACCTCGCGCACGTCCTGGTCGAAGCGCTTGAGGCTCTGGATGCGGCCCGTGAAGACCTCCTGGCGCCCGCGCCGGACGCGCACGTGGGCGTCCCGCGTGACCTTCCCGTCGCGGACGTAACAGCCCGCCACGGTGCCCACGCCCTTGATCTTGAAGACCTTGCGGACCTCCACCTCGCCCAGCTTGACCTCGCGGTACTCGGGGCCGAGCAGGCGGCGGATCGCCCGCTTCACGTCGTCGGCCAAGTCGTAGATGACCTCGTACGTCTTGACTTGAACGCCCTCCTGCTCGGCCAGCTGGCGGGCCTTGGGGTCGACGTCGACGCGGAAGCCCACCACGCCGACCTCCTCGTCGTCCTCGCCGGAGGCGGCCAGCAGCACGTCGCTCTCGCTGACGTTCCCGACGCCCCTGTGGACGAACTCGACCTTGACGTCGTCGGTCTCGAGGCGCTTGAGCTCGTTCTCGACGGCCTCCAGCGAGCCCAGGGTGTCGGCCTTGACGATGAGCTTGAGCGCGCCCTTCTGGGCCGTCTTGGCCAGCACGTCCTCCCAGGTCAGGCGGGCCTTCTTCTGCTTGGCCCGGCGCTGCTCCTCCAGCCGCTCCTCGACGAGCCGCTTGGCCTTGGCGGGGCTGTCGACGACCTCCAGCCGGGTGCCGACGGGCGGCACCTCGGAGAGCCCCAAGATCTGCACGGGCGTGCCGGGCGGGGCCTCTTTAACGCGCCGCCCTTGATCGTCGAGCAAGGCCCGGATGCGGCCCCAGGCCGTCCCCGCCACGACCACGTCGCGCTCTCGGAGCGTCCCGTTCTTGATGATCGCCGTCGCGATGGGACCCTTGTGCGGGTCCAAATAGCTCTCGATGATCGTGCCCTCGACGGGCCCCTTGGGGTCGGCCCGCAGATCCTCGAGCTCTGCGACGAGCAGGATCATCTCGAGCAGCTCGTCGATCCCCTGGCCGGTGAGGGCCGAGACGGGCACGGTGATCGTGTCGCCGCCCCAGTCCTCGGGCACCAACCCCTCGTCGGCCAGCTGCTGCTTGACGCGGTTGACGTCGACGCCGGGCTTGTCGATCTTGTTGATCGCGACGACGATGGGGACCTTGGCCGCGCGGGCGTGCGCGATCGCCTCCTTCGTCTGCTCCATCACCCCGTCGTCGGCCGCCACCACCAGGATGACGATGTCCGTGACCTGGGCGCCGCGGGCCCGCATCCCCGTGAACGCCCGGTGGCCCGGCGTGTCGATGAACGTGATCTTCTTGCCTTGATACTCTGCTTGATAGGCGCCGATCGACTGGGTGATCCCGCCCGCCTCCTGCTCGGCCACGTGGGTCTTGCGGATGCGGTCGAGCAGGGTGGTCTTGCCGTGGTCGACGTGGCCCAGCACGGCCACCACCGGAGGCCGCGGCTCCCCGACGGGCTTCTTGTCGGCGGGCTCGGCCTTCACCGCTTCGGCTTGGGCCTGCGTCCCTTCCCGCTCCTTCACGACGGCCGTCGCGGTGCGCTCCCCCTGTTCGGGCTCAGGCCGCTCGGCCACCTGACCGTCGCCCGGGGCCTCGGCCTTGACCGGGGGCGAGGGCGAAGGTGAGGGCGAAGGCGCTTGGGGACCGGCTTTCTCCTGATAGAACGCCTGAATGAGCTCGTACTCGTCGTCGTCGAGGACGCTGAAGTTGTTCGGCTTTTCGATGCCGATCTCCTTGAGGTCGTCCAGCAGCTCCCGGCTGGAGACCCCCAACTCCTTCGCCACCCGAAAGACCTGTCGCTTCGCCATTCTCCCCTTTGGGATCGCAAAAACGTGGGAACGCTTACAGCGTACCACATGCTTAGCCCGGTGTCAACCGCGTTTGCCGCGGCGCGCGGGCGCGGGGTTGAGGGGGCCGCCCCGATGGCGTATGGTTTATGGCGGCATGCGTGCGGCGCGCACGCGAACTCCCCACAGGCCGCTCGACGGCAGACACGCACAGGAGGGCATCATGGCCAAGTGGAAGCTGCAGTACATCCCGAAGTGGATCCGCAAGCGGAAGAAGAAGGCGGCCGCGAAGCGCCGCTGGAAGCGCCTGATGCGCCGCGAGCGCCAGCGTTAGCGTTCGGGTTAGGGCAGCGGGCCGTAGATCTCCGAGTACTTCTCGCGGATGTACTTCAAATAGCTCTCGGTTTCCAGCTCGCGGCCCGTAGCCCGCCGGATCAGCTCCATGGGCGGGAACTTGCGCCCGTGCTTGTGAATCTTCTCCCGCAGCCACCCCAGCAGCTCTTGGAACCGCCCCGAGCGGATCTGCTCAATGAGATCCGGGATGTCCCGCTGGGCGCTCTGAAAGAGCTGGGCCGAGAGCAGGTTCCCCAGGGTGTAGGTCGGGAAGTAGCCGATGGCCCCGCCCGACCAGTGGATGTCCTGGAGCACGCCCTGGGCGTCGTTGGGGGGCTCGACGCCCAAGTACTCTTTCATCTTCGCGTTCCAGACCTCGGGGAGGTCGCTTACGGGAAGCTTGCGCTCCACGAGCTGCAGCTCCAGCTCGAAGCGGAGCATGATGTGGAGGTTGTACGTCACCTCGTCGGCCTCCACCCGAATCAGCGAGGGCTCGACCCTGTTGATGGCGCGATAGAAGCGATCCAGCTCCACGTCCCCGAGCTGGGCGGGGAAGGTCTCCTGGAGCTTGGGGTAGTAGCCCTCCCAGAAGGGGCGGCTGCGGCCGACCAGGTTCTCCCACAGGCGCGACTGGGACTCGTGGACGCTTAGGGAGGCACCCGAGGCGAGGGGGGTGCGCTCGAGCTGGGGGTCGAAGCCCTGGTCGTAGAGGGCGTGGCCGCACTCGTGGAGCGTCCCGAAGAAGGCCGTCGGGAAGTAGTCCCGCTGGACGCGGGTGGTGATCCGCACGT